>CAMCCU010000125.1 GCA_945872975.1 Pedosphaera parvula Ellin514 | reverse complement strand
AACGGTTTTGTAAACCGTCGGTCGCCGGTTCAATCCCGGCAACTGGCTCCAGTTTCAAGTAGTTGGAGGTCAGAGGGTTCCTGATCAGGTTCCCCCGAGTGTCTGTAAAGCTGTCAGTAAAATGGGGTGGGGAACAGGTGCTCTGGCATCACTCTTCCAGCACTCCGCCGACAGTCGCTCACCGCTCGCTACCCCGGAAATTGGGATGTGCCGTACGATGTTCAATCAAAGATATGAACATGAATCGTCATCGGCTCTTTCTCCGCGGCACAACGTAATATCGAGAGGATGCTGTCACCGGCAAGCAGGTGAGTCTCCGAACTAGGGACCAGGCCGCCGCGGAACGAATCCTCCACGCCCACAATGATCGATCAAGCAGTGGGCTCGCGACTGAATACTCCCCGGGAGATGTAGCAAGGTGCTTCATGCTGATTGGCTGCATCCTATGTGTCTCGCTCGATGCCGAGATCGATCGGAGCTGCAATCATCCCGCGCCGTTCCATCATGCAATACGGATATTTGAATTCAAGATACCGCACCCCCACGAGGTATAAGTTGGCACTCGTGCGCTTCAGTGTTAAAACTTACCCACGGTCGATGAAGACATGCAGAAACATAACAGCTGAGATTTGGCCGACAATGTCGGTCGCGAAAGCGACACGTCATAGCCGGTTGAACCCCGGTGGTGCGTTTAGCCTTGGGCTATCCACTTCGTCGCATTGCGGGCAAGTCCGCGAAACGAACTTGGATAATCAGGAGGTAAGCAGGTAAAGGATCGAACGAGGATTTCTCCACCCTGCTTACCCCGAGTAAGCAGGGTTTTTTGTTTTGATGTGGAACATCTGAAGTGAATGGCGGTCAACGAATGAACAGCAGTCTGTGAACGATAGAAGCGCGACATCTCGATGATGTCCCCTGACGCGAAACTGAAATCAGCGAGAACGAGCCTCGGCTCGTCACCGACGTGGTGTGCCCACGGGCGGTCAATCGCATCGTCGGGATCGCTCAACACAAATTTACATATTAAGGGCTTCGGAGGAGGTGTGCCCCTAAACACCGAAACAGCCGCCGTGAAACCGCGGGCTGGGATCGAATAGATCGCCAGGAGGTGTTTGTTCTTTATTGAAATGGCATGGGCCGGGAGCGCGAATGCTTCCGGCCCTTTTACTTTCGGTGCTTGCGGACGGCGACTTTGCCCGGCGCTTGGACCGCACCAATTTCCAATAGGCCGCGCGCCAGCTTGCGCAACCGAGTCTCCAAAACTCAGCTTGCTCGGGGCAGCACCGAGGCGGCCTGCCAATTCATGGGGCCGTGGCTGAGAAGTGAAGCGCCTGCCTTGCGAGCAGTGCCAAGCGGGAGCGTTACCCGCCGGACTCCACCAATTTCAACAGGACTGCGGGGAACTCGACTAAGGCACAGAGCGAAGCCTCATAAACTTCGTCAGGTGGGTGTGATTCCCACTCCCGCTACCATCCTCGGGAAGTGATCCGGCTGCCGGCCTGTAAATCCGGTGTCTTCAAACAAGCTGGAAGCGACGACTGGAGCGTTTGAACTCCCAGTTCCGCCACAAGTTAGTTGCCCCAATATCGACGTTCGCTTCGCGAAACGTGGTCCAGCACTTCCCACCATTTCTGGATCCGTAGCTCAATCAGAGGAGCAACCCGTTGTCTGCGGGAAGGCTGAGGGTGCAAGTCCCTTCGGGTCCGCCATTTTCCCTGAGCGTAGCTCAGTCTTCACAGCGCGCGGCTTGGGCCCGCGAGGTCGCAGGTGGAAATCCTGTCGGCCAGTTCAACGGTTGAAAGTTGCAGCGTTACAGGTTGCAGGTTCGGGCTGCAAAACTCCGCTACGGCTCAGAACGTGAAACATTCAATTTTCAACCTGCAACTCTTCGCAATGCCAGGTGGTGTCAAAGTAGCACGACGGTTTGTTAAACCGCACGGTGCTGGTGCGAGTCCAGCCCTGGCAGCCACTTTCACTCTCCGTCCCGTAGCTCAAAAGCAGAGCGCCCGGCTGATAACCGGAAGACCGCGGAGCGTTACCGCGCGGGACGACCAGTCACATAACCCCCCGGGTAGCTGAGATAGATTAGCGCCTCGCTGAAGACGAGGAGAGGTTGGTGCGATTCCAACTGCGGGGACCATTTTGTTCGTGAGCGCCAAGCAGTCGAGCGGCGGGCCTTTCAAGCCCGTGATTAGCCGGTGCGAGTCCGGCCACGAACGCCAGTTTGCTCTCAAGGTGTAATCAGTTCTGCACGCCGCTTTGCGAAGGCGGAGGTTCGTGGTGCAAGTCCACGTGAGAGCGCCAGTTTCAGCTGCCTCTGTGCCTCAGCAGCCACAGGGCGAGTTTCGTAAACTCGTATTCGTCGGTGCGAGTCCGACCAGAGGCTCCAGTTCATTTCAGGAACGTGGTGTAACAGCAGCATCTCTCCCTGTGAAGGAGACGGTCCGGGTGCGAATCCCGGCTTCCTGACCAGTTTCAGATTTCGATGGGCCGCTTGTTGTGGATTATCGCTCCAACCAAATGAAACCCAATGCGGATGTAGCTCAACGGCGACAGAGCGCCCGGACGCAAGTTCGGGAGATGCAGGTTCGAGACCTGCCTACCGGTTTCTAAGCCACAGCTCCTTTTGTCCATCGAGTCTTTTAGACGGGCCGTTGAGTTCGGGTTATCGGTGAAGCGGGAAACCGCGAGCGGGTTCGAATCCCGTGCCATCAGGCAACTGATGGATTCCCAACTCGCCCCTTGTCCGTCCTTCAAATCTTCGACGGGTCGCAGGATTGGGTTATCATTGATAATGACGAGGTCGCTGGTTCGAATCCGGCCTCTGGCTCCAAGTGCCGGAGTAGCTCAGCGGTAGAGCACGTAAACCCCAGTTCGTTTCTTATCCGTCGCTCCATTTCGATGGGCCGAAGACATCGGGTTATCTGTCATCGGTTCGACTCCGTTCTGCTCCACTAAATGGGGCAGTAGCTCAGTGGTAGAGCAATCCCCGCGTCGTCCCTTGCCCATCTGAATTTCTGCGGGCCGAAGAACCTGGGTTATCACTCGAAAATGACCAACCCCAGGTTCACCAACTTGTCCGCAGTTCCACACCAAACACCCGCGCCAGAAGTTGGCGGCGCACCAATGAAAGGAGGCCCATCATGGCCATCAACTACGCAAAACTCTTCAACCGCCGCGCGACGTCGCAGTCGCAAGCCATCCCGGGTTCGACCCAAGTCCCCAACTCCGGCGGCGGCTACTCGTGGGCCGTCGATGACTGGACGCGGCTCGACCGCTTCCTGATCCTCGGCGCCGAGGGCGGCACGTATTACATCGGTGAACGCGACCTCGTGAAGCAGAACCACGACGCGCTCATTCGCTGCATCAAGGCGGATGGCATTTGCGCCGTGAATCGCATCGTGGAAATCAGCGATGCCGGTCGCGCGCCGAAGAACGACCCGGCCATCTTCGCCCTCGCACTCGTCGTGACGCACGGTGATGTGCCGGCGAAGACGCACGCGTTCGCGAACTTGAACAAGGTCTGCCGCATCGGCACGCACCTGTTCCACTTCGCGGAATACGTGAACGCCATGCGTGGCTGGGGCCGCGGTCTCCGCAGTGCAGTTGGTCGCTGGTATGTCGAACGCGACGCCGATGCTCTCGCGCATCAGGCCGTGAAGTATCAGCAGCGCGATGGCTGGTCGCACGCCGACCTGCTCCGTCTCGCTCACCCGAAGGCTCCGTCCGTCCAGCACGACGCAGTCTTCCGCTGGATGCTCTCGGGCGCGGATTCGCTCGGTGAACGCGAGGTGAAGCGCAAGGTTCGCGGCGAGGACCGTGTCGCAAAGTATGGTGCGGTCGGCGATCTGCCGCAGCTTATCGCAGCGTTCGAGCAGGCCAAGCGCGCGACGAGCGCGGGCGAGATCGTGAAGCTCATCACGGACTTCGACCTCCCGCGTGAAGCCATCCCGACGCAGTGGCTCAACGAAGTCGCGGTCTGGGATGCGCTGCTCCAGCGCATGCCGATGACGGCGCTGATCCGCAACCTCGGCAAGATGACGAGCCTCGGTCTCATCAAGCCGTTCAGCGACGCGAAGCAGCTCGTTCTCCGCAAGCTGAAGGACGAGACGGCGCTCAAGCGCTCGCGCATCCATCCGCTCGCGGTCCTCGTGGCGCAGAAAGTCTACGCCCAGGGTCACGGCGACAAGGGTTCGCTTAAGTGGTCGCCCGTGTCGGCCGTGGTGGACGCGCTGGACGAAGCGTTCTACGCGACGTTCAGCAACGTCGAGCCGTGCAACAAGCCGGTGCTGCTCGCGCTCGACGTGAGCGGTTCGATGGCCGGCTCGATGATCGCGGGTTCGTGCATCAGCGCCCGCGAAGCGAGCGCAGCGATGGCGCTCATCACGATGGCGACGGAGCCCGAGTGCGAGGTCATCGGGTTCTCGGCCGCAGCCGGTGGTCACGGCGGGATGTGGGGCGGGGGCGAATCGGGCATCACCCGCGTGAACCTCTCGCCGCGCATGCGCCTGGCTGAAGTTATCCAGCGCATCGAAGCCATCCCGATGGGCGGCACGGACTGCGCGCTGCCGATGTTGTGGGCCGCTCGAAACAAGCTGAACGTGGCGGCGTTCATCACCTACACGGACAGCGAAACGTGGGCGGGCAGTATCCACCCGGCCCAGGCGCTGCGTCAGTATCGCAGCGAGTTCGTCGGCGACGCGAAGGCGGTCGTGGTGGGCATGACCTCCAACGGCTTCACCCTCGCCGACCCGGACGACCGCGGCATGCTCGACGTGGTCGGCTTCGACACGAGCGCGCCGGCCGTCATCGCGGACTTTGTCCGCAACGGTTAATCAACGCGGGCGGAGGCGAAGGCTTCCGCTCGCGCTTTCAATCTCGATCCCGTTGGCCGAGCAGTTCAGGCGGCGGCCTGCAAAGCCGCAGAGGCTGGTGCGATTCCAGCACGGGATTCCATTTTCAAGGGTTGCAAGCATTGCAGCGATGCAGCGGTCTCTTAAACCGCAGAGGTGCTTGCGCACGGCCAATGGGGCAGCACCGTGGCGACCCACCATTCTCGCATCCGTGGTGAAACTATTATCATCCTCCGCTTCGAACGGAGAGTTTGCAGGTGGGAGTCCTGCCGGATGCACCCATTCATGGAGTCGAAGCCACAGCAGACCGGCATCCGGCTTTTACCCGGGTAAGGTGAGGTTGCAACTACCTCCGGCTCCACCAATTCACTGCCTCGTAGTGTAACAGCAGCATGCCGGGTTTTGATCCCGACGGTCTTGGTGCGAATCCAGGCGAGGCAGCCAATCTGTGCAGGTTGAACTTCGATCGCCCGGTGGTGAAATAGCATCACGTCTGGCCTACACCCAGAAGTCGAGGGGGCAGAACCTTCCCGGGCGACCACTTTCCATTGCCCCGTTGCATAACCAGCAGTGCGCCGGTCTCTGAAACCGGAGGTCTGGGTGCGATTCCCGGCGGGGCATCCACTCCGGCCATTTCAACAAAGAGCAAACACCTCAAGCGCGCGGAGCAGTTCCGGCGTGTAAGATTTTTATGAGCGACATACTAAATAAGACCATCGTGCTCGTGCTCAACCGCCACTGGCAGGCGATCAACATTCGCACGCCGCAGGACGCGTTCTGTCAGATGGCGACGGGCGTGGCCACTGCATTGGACATCGAGCTCGGCGATGATGCCCGTGCGGAAGCACTCCGCCCCGTGACGTGGGACGAATGGATCACGCTGCCGGTTCGTGAAGGCGACCACGCCGTGCGCACCGCGCGTGGCGCGATCCGTGTGCCGACGGTGATCGTGGCGGTGAACTTCGCCAAGGTGCCGAAGAAGCGCCCGAAGCTCAGCGCGAAGAACATTCGCGAGCGCGACGGCAATCGCTGCCAATACACGGGCAAGCTGCTGAAGCCGGACGAGGGCAGCCTCGACCACGTCGTGCCTCGCTCGCGCGGCGGTGCGGACTCGTGGGAAAACCTCGTCTGGTCCGCAAAGGACGTGAACCAGCGCAAGGCCGACCGACTCCCGCACGAGGCCGGCCTCAAGCTGCTCAGCGTCCCGCGTGCGCCGAAGGAACTGCCGGTCACCGCACTCATCCGCAACGCGCATGGCGTGGCGGAGTGGAAGCTGTTCCTGAATGAATGAACACCCGGAGAGCGTGAGTCCTTCGCCGGACTCGCGCTCTTCCTCAATCGAAACTAGAATTTTCCGGAGAATGAACACCAAAGATTTTCTTCGTCTCGGCGTGCCGCTGGGAGAAGCCATGCGGCGGGCGACCGATTTTGTCGCCAACTACATCCTCGGCGGTGGCGAAAAGTCGCGGCTGCACGAAGCAGTCGCAGCGCTTGTTGCCAATCCGTCGGCATTTGTGGATGACCCGTTGCGCGTCGAGTTTGCGAAGGCGTTATTGAAAGCCCCCCCGGCTCCGCGAGCCCAGCCCGTGAAGTACCGCCAGTGGGGCGAAGGACTGGATCACGACGCGGTGCTGCAGATGGAGAAGGCGTGTCTGTTGCCCGTGTCGCTGGCGGGCGCGTTGATGCCGGATGCGCATGTCGGCTACGGCCTGCCCATCGGCGGTGTGCTGGCGACGGAGAACGCGGTGATTCCCTATGCCGTCGGCGTGGACATCGCGTGCCGCATGAAGATGACGGTGCTGGACATCCCGGTGCGCGACTTGGAGCGAAAACAGGATCGGCTGACGCGCGCCATCGAGGCGGAGACGCGCTTTGGCGTGGGCGCGAATTTCAAGGAACGTCGCGCCCATGATGTGCTGGATGCGGATTGGTCGGTCAGCCCGGTCACGAAACAGAACAAGGACAAGGCGTGGTCGCAACTCGGCACGAGCGGGAGCGGAAACCATTTCGTCGAGTTCGGTCTTTTCACCGCTCACGACACGATTAATGAATTGGAGCCCGGAACCTACGTGGCGCTGCTGTCGCACAGCGGCAGCCGGGGAACGGGCGCGGCGGTGTGCGATCACTACAGCAAGATCGCGTTCAATCAGTTCCCGGATTTGCCGAGCGAGCTGAAACGGCTCGCATGGTTGTCGCTCGATTCGCAGGAGGGCCAGGAATACTGGCACGCGATGGAGTTGATGGGCCAATACGCGGCGGCGAACCACGCCTGCATTCATCGGCACATCGTGGAGAACCTTGGTGCGCACGTGCTGCTCGATCTGGAGAACCACCACAACTTCGCCTGGAAAGAGAATCACCTCCTTGATGGAGTTGAGCGCGAGGTCGTCGTGCATCGCAAGGGCGCGACGCCGGCGGGGCAGGGGGTGATGGGTATTATTCCCGGCTCGATGGCGTCGCCGGGATTTGTCGTCAGCGGGAAGGGAAACGCGGAGTCGCTAAACTCGGCTTCACACGGTGCAGGTCGCGCGATGAGCCGCAAAGCCGCCAACGGGAAGTTCAATTGGAAGGACGTGAACCGGTTTCTCCGCGAGCGCGGAGTGACACTCATCAGCGCCGGTCTCGACGAAGTGCCGATGGCCTACAAAGACATTCGTGAAGTCATGGCAGCGCAAAGCGATCTCGTGACGGTGCTGGGTCAGTTTGATCCCAAACTGGTGAAGATGGCACCGGCCGGAGAGCGACCGGAGGACTGATTCCTTTGCCCTTTGGAGGACGAAAAATGATTGATGGGCGCGGATTCGCGATCAAGGTGAGAGGGGCATGGTGGCCATTCTCTGGCTCGTTCTGGCCTGCCCGTCTGACTTCGGTCTTTTACCGGTCGTGAACAGCGGTTGGCCGGCTCAGGCTGTGCAAGGCGTTCCTCGCTCGGCTCCGGTCTGCCTTGACAGCGCCGTCCACCGTTGCCGTCCGCTTTTAGGATTTTGCGTTCGGCAAATCCGCCCGGATCCGGGACCAGACGAATGGGAGATGCGATGAAGCACGAGGGTTGGTCGGTCGCGGCGGGAGGTATTCCTGACGGGACGTTCACGGTGGCGCGACCGTCGCAGCGCGACAATTGCCACCTGCCCGCCCGCCACTTCCGATCACACCCGGTGAAGTTTCCAGGCGTGACGAAGATTCACAAATGGGGTAATCCGCATTGCGGCGTCCAGCGCGGGGGGGCATTTTGAACGCTCAACCGGTGGAAGCCGTGATGCATACAAATGCCGGGTTAGAGACACAGCTTGCCGCCTCAAGCGCCGCAGCCGCGCATCCCGTTATCAAACTTATCACCTGCACCAACGACCGCCGAGTAAACACTAAACTGGACTCCAACCTGACAAGGCTATGAACGACAGCTCATCTACGATCGTTTCACCGCATTTGCTTTCCTCTTATGATCTGCGCGGGCTAGACCTGCGCAATCGCTTGGTGATGGCCCCGCTGACCCGTGGCCGGGCCGGTCAGGAACGGGTGCCGAACGATATGATGGTGGAGTATTACATCCAACGCGCCTCCGCTGGATTGATCATTGCGGAGGCAACGACGATTTCGGAACAGGGGGTTGGTTGGGTGGATTCCCCGGGCATTTACAACGACGCGCAGGTTGCGGGCTGGAACAAGATCACGACCGCGCTCCATGCACGTGGCACGCCGTTCTTTCTCCAGCTCTGGCACTGCGGGCGAGCCTCGCACAGCAGCTTTCACGGGGGCCGGCCGGCGGTATCGGCCTCCGCCATCAAGATCAATGGTGATTACATTCACACGCCCGCCGGAAAGCAGCCTTACGAAACTCCGCGTGCCCTGGAGACGGCGGAAGTCGCCGCCGTGGTGCAGGATTACCGGCGGGCGGCGGAGCGGGCCAAGGCGGCCGGATTCGACGGCGTGGAGATTCACGCGGCCAACGGCTACCTGATCAACCAGTTCCTGGACTCGAAGACCAATCAGCGGACGGATTGCTACGGTGGAAGCGTGGAGAACCGCCATCGCTTCCTTAAAGAGATCGTGGAGGCGATTCTCACGGTGTGGCCGGCGAACCGGGTGGCCGTGCGGCTCTCGCCCAACGGCATCTTCAACGACATGGGTGCGCCGGACTTTCGCGAGACTTTCACCTTCGCCGCCGCGCAGTTGAATGCCTATGGACTTGCCTATTTGCATGTGGTGGACGGGCTGGCCTTTGGATTTCATGAGCTGGGAGCCCCGATGACGCTGCCGGAATTTCGCGCGGTCTTCTCGGGGCCGCTGATGGGCAATTGTGGTTACACGCAGGAGACGGCAGAGGCGGCGATTGCCTCCGGCAAGGCTGACCTCATCGCGTTTGGGCGGCCCTATCTGAGCAACCCCGATCTCGTGGAACGTTTCGCGAACGGCTGGGAACTGAATCCACCGGCGGACATGAAAGCGTGGTCGGCCCCAACGGCGGCGGGCTACACCGACTTTCCGTTTCATCCGCAGATCTGACGGGCGCAACGCACGCCGATATGATCTTCGCCGAACAACGCCGCGAACCCGCTCGCCACTCATGTCGCCACATTCAAATCGACACCAACCTTCCGAGCGGCTCTTCCTATCAATTCAATCCTGCTCGTCAGGTTCGCAGCTGAAATGAACTGAGCCCCTGTCTTTATGCAAAATAGATCAAACCTCCGCTGGTCGGTAACTGCATTGCTCCTGTTCGCAACGTTCACTTGTTGGACAGCGTCCTCCATCGCGGCGGAGCCGCTGCGCTTGTCCATTTGGACGGACGAGGCGTCGCTCGGCGAAGGGAAGTCGGAAAAGGTCAAGGTGCCCATCACCGTGCATTTGCCCCAGCCTGAGCTGGCCACTGGCACCGCCATCGTGATCTGTCCGGGCGGCGGCTACGGCGGACGCGTCGTGGAAGGCGAAGGACATGGGATCGCCCGATGGCTGAACTCCCACGGCATCGCCGGCGTGGTGCTGGAGTATCGCCTGCCGGGTGGCAATTACCATCGCCCGATGCTCGATGCTCAGCGTGCCATGCGCGTGGTCCGCTCGCACGCTGTGGAGTGGAAGCTCGATCCACACCGCGTTGGAATCATGGGCTTCTCAGCCGGTGGCCATCTTGCCTCCACCATCGGAACGCACTTCGACGCAGGCGATGAAAAGTCGGCGGATCCCGTCGAGCGCCAGAGTTGCCGGCCCGATTTCATGGTGCTCGTTTACCCGGTGATCACCATGGGCGAGAAGGCGCACGGTGGCTCCCGTAACAATCTGCTCGGGCCGACTCCATCGGCGAGGCTCATGGAGTTTCTCTCCAACGAAACGCAGGTCACCGACAAGACACCTCCGGCGTTCCTGACCCACGCCCGGACGGATGCGGTCGTGCCGGTGGCGCACAGCCAGATGTTCCACGCGGCGCTCAAGGCACATGGGGTTCCGGTGGAGTTGCAGGAGTTTCCCAAAGGCAACCACGGTTACAACGGATACCAGGGCGAGGAGTGGGACGCCTGGCAGAAACGGTCACTGGAATGGCTGGGCGAGCGCGGGCTGTTGAAAGGATCACCGTGAGCGCACTGGGACATCGCGGCCCGCGTCGCTGATCGCAGCGACACCCTTTGATTTCAGGAGCCGTGTGCGCCCGAGTCAGGGCTCGGGAATCGGGGCAAGATCCCAGGTGAAGACTGAATTGTCGCCGCCGGATTCCCGAAATGTGCCGTGCAGATGACCGTCGGCGCGGACTTTCGGGATGACTCCGCCATCTTCGAACGTCGAATCATTCGTCAACCACCAAAGCCCCGCGATAGTGATGTAGGACGGCTCGCAATCGACACCGCTCACCCGGCCCGTGATAAAGCGGTGCGTCACGCCGTTGGCGGTGTAAGCTCGCTGATCGGGCCCAATCAGCCGCGCCTGCTCCAGGCGCAAGTCGTCCGGGAGCGCTTCAGTAAAGTTGTTGATGAGGATTGAGCTGGCCGTGTCGCCACCGAAGACCACGCTCGTCATGGGAAAGGAACCGTTGGCCGTATAGCTGCATCCGCCCTGGGTGTAGCTCTCGTTGAAGGTCAGACCGCCGTCATGAAAGATCGGGCCCGTGAGAAACGCGCGGAGCCGTCCGTCCTGAGGGCTTGAGGTTTGCACTGACGGTTGAAAGCCAAAGCGAGCTGTTGCCGTGACCTTGGTCTGACCCGATCCGCCGTTTGGATCCGGCGTCGTGCGGGAAGCCGTGCCTTGATACCCCCAGCACCCGATGTTGTTCCGCTTGAACTCGGGGCTTTTCGCCGCGCGAATGGGAACGCCCGGCGTCTGCCACTTGGCACTGGAGACGATGACGATAAGTTCCGACAGCCGCTGGTCCTTTTGATCCCGGCAAAACCCAATCCATTCCAGATCGGTCCAGTCTTCCTCGGCCCAAGTGCCAGCAGCATTCTTCCACATCGCCTGCACGTTCACGTCCTCGTTGTTCTTGCGGTTCGTGTAAAAGGTATTGTGAAACATGAGCGAGCGCGTCTCGGAGGTGGAGAACGTCCATTGATAATAGGTGCTGGTGAGATTCGGCTGCTCATCCCCCAAGGTGATCGTATCCTCCGCCTGGCCGGCGGGAAGATCCGCCGAGCCTGTTCGCGTTCCTGGGATTTCCGCCATGCTGTCCCATGTCTTGAAGGAATTCGGCTTGCTCACGATCGGATCCTGATTCCAGAGCGTCTTGGCGAACTTCGGCCATTGGTCCTTGAAACCGCCCGGGATACTGCTGTTCACGGCTGCCAGTTGATCGCTGGAAGTGATGGTGGCCGCCCAGCAATCCTTGATGAGCCCAGGCCGCACCGCACGGCTGAGATACTGGAAGAAAAGGTAAGAACCATAACCGTGGTTCTCGTCGGCCTTGAACACGTCCAGACTTACCTTCGGCTTTGCGAAAAAATAACTGGCGAAAGTCTGTTCCAGTTGGTTGTCGGGATAAACAAAATCAATGGCCCATTGCGCCGTCGATTCCTTCAGCCACTTGTAGCTGTCCAGGCTGAAGGCCGCCACCGGGTAAGCCCACTGGCACGCATGCATGAACTCGTGCGCCAGTGTCCCAATCATTTCGTCCTCCGACTTCGATTTGTTGATCAACAGAAATACCGGGTGCTGCTTGCGCGCCATCGAAACCACTGACGTAATGCCGAAGTGCGTTGCAGTCACTCCGGCGCTGGCCATGTCCGATAAATAAACGTCCAGCCGTCCATCCCCACCATCGTAACGGGCCGTGTTCGTGTCCGACAGGGGAGCGAGGATGCCCAGTCCGGTGATTGCCGGCCAAATCTTGTTATTAAGTGCGTTGGCGCAAAGCAGCGCGGTGGCA
>CAMCCU010000124.1 GCA_945872975.1 Pedosphaera parvula Ellin514 | reverse complement strand
CCCGCGCAAAGCCAAAGACCACTGGGACGACAAGAAAGATCGTAAGTAAGAATCAACCCGGGCCAGCGGACGCCGGATAACACCGGCCCCGCTCCCTGGAACTTGAAATCACACCGGCCGGGAACTTGCAAAAGTTCCCGGCCTTTTTCTTTTTCGAATGGACTCCGGGGATAAGTCGGAGCAGGTGGCTTGGATTGGAAAATTGCGATCCCCACGCTGATCTGGCTCGCCTCCCGTCACGTCTTCGTTACAATTACCCCCAGACCAAAACCAGACAGTGAACCCACGTGCGCGCATCATGATGGCATGGCGCGAGTCTCAGTCAGGCTCGCAGCCAGCGGGTTTTCCTGTGAGCTGCATCGGACGGCTTCGCCTTTGGAGTGTGATCCTCTTGTTTGCCCTCGCGGCGACCACCGCGTTTCCAGCCGGCTGGCAGAACGGCGCAGGGTATCGCTGGCAGGAATTGAAGGTGCCATCAACGGGCCGGACGTTCCTACAACGTCTTTCTCCCTCCACCACGGGCATCAGTTTCACCAACTACCTCTCCGACGGACGAGCGATGGAGAGCAGTGTGCGGACGAGCGGATCCGGCGTCGCTGCCGGCGATGTCGATGGGGACGGGTGGTGTGACTTGTATTTCTGCGGGATGGAGAATGCCAATGCCCTCTATCGCAATCTGGGCAATGGGAAGTTCGAGGACATCACGAAGTCGGCGGGCGTCGCTTGTCCTGACCAGTTTTCTACCGGCGCGGTGCTGGCCGATGTCGATGGCGATCGAGACCTGGACTTGCTGGTCAATTCAGTTGGTGGAGGCACGCGGCTCTTCCTTAATGACGGCAAGGCGAAGTTCAGCGAATCGATCACGAACGGTTTGTTACGGCGTTTCGGCAGCACCTCCGCTGCGCTGGCGGACATCGATGGCAACGGCACGCTCGACCTTTACGTCTGCAATTATGCGACGGTGAAGATTGAGGATCGTCCCAATGCAAAGCTCGACTCGGTGATGGTGAATGGCCGTCCGTTGCTGACCGCCATCGATGGAGTGCCGGTGACGTCGCCGGAGCTGACGAATCGTTACTTCGTCGATGCGGAGCGCGTCGTGCGCGAGCTCGGCGAGCCGGATGCGCTCTATCTCAACGACGGCAAGGGAAACTTCCGCCAGCTTTCCTGGACGGACGGCACGTTCCTCGATGATGAAGGCAAGCCGCTCGTGAAGCCGCCTTATGACTTCGGTCTCTCGGTGATGTTCCGTGACATGGATGGCGATCTTGCGCCGGATATCTACATCGCGAACGATCTTTTCCCGCCCGATCGCATTTGGGTGAACGACGGACGTGGTCGTTTTCGCGCGAAGTCGAATCTCGCCATCCGCAATACGCCGCGCTTCGCGATGGGCGTGGATTTCGCGGACATCAATCGCGATGGGTTCGAGGATTTCTTCGTCGTGGACATGCTCAGTCGCGAGCACGAGAAGCGGAAGACGCAGACGATGGGCGTCACGCCGCTCTACCTGCCCTCCGGGCTCATCGACAACCGCCCGCAGTACAAGCGCAACACGCTCTTCCTGAATCGCGGGGACGGAACGTACGCCGAGATTGCCCAGCTCGCCGGGCTCGACGCGACGGAATGGTCGTGGATGCCGCTCTTCATCGATCTGGACATGGATGGCTACGAGGACGTGCTCGTCTCGACGGGGCACACGCGTGATTCGCTGAATGCGGATGCGGTGAATGCCGTCTTGCGCGAGCGACGGATACGCAAGTTGACTGACCAGGAGCATCGCGACCTGAAGAAGAAGCATTTCCCGCTGCTCAATCTTCACAACCAGGCGTTCCGCAATCGCGGCGACCTGAGCTTCGAGGACAAGGCGAAGGAGTGGGGCTTCGATCATGTCGGGACGTCGCACGGCATGTGCCTGGCGGACCTCGATAACGACGGTGATCTCGAAGTGATTGTGAATCATCTCAACGATCTGGCCGGGGTGTATCGCAACGAATCGGCTGAGCCTCGGGTGCTTGTCCGGCTCCGCGGGATGACGCCGAACTCATCCGGCATCGGTGCGAAGATCAAGTTCCTCGGTGGCCCGGTGCCGCAGAGCCAGGAGATGATCAGTGGCGGTCGTTATCTGTCGAGCGATGACACTGTGCGGATGTTTGCCGCTGGCAAATCGACGAACGGGATGAGCATCGAGGTGATCTGGCGCAACGGGGCGGTGAGCACGGTGAAGGATGTGCGCCTGAATCGACTTTACGAGATCGATGAAGCGGGCGCGGTTGCTGCGCCGCGTCCGAAATATCAGGCTATCCCGGTTGGTGAAGCTCTGTTCACCGACGTCAGCTCGTTGATCAGTCACACGCATGTCGATTTGGAGTTCGCCGATTTCCAGCGCCAGCCTTTGCTGCCGAAGAAGCTCAGCCAGCTTGGTCCCGGCGTGAGTTGGTATGATCTGGATGGTGACGGCTGGGATGAATTGATCATCGGTGCGGGGGCCGGTGGGCGAATGGCGGTCTATCGCAACGACAGCAAAGGCGGCTGGCGTCCCTGGAATGCGCCGGTCTTCAACGATCCGTTGCCGCGCGATCAAACCACGTTGCTGGGCTGGCGCAAGGCGGACGGCTCGAACGTCGTACTGGCTGGCGTTGCCAATTATGAGGCGGATGAACTCACCGGCGCATGTGTCCGCGAATTTGATCCGGCGAAGGGGAAGCGCGGTGGAGATTTTCCAGGCTGGGAAGTCTCGGTCGGTCCGCTGGCGACGGCGGATATTGATGGTGATGGAGTGCTGGACTTGTTCGCGGGTGGCCGGGTCGAGGCGCGGAAGTATCCGGAGACTCCGTCGTCGTTGATGTTCCGTGGCACCGGGAGCGGCTTCGAGATTGATGAGGCGAATTCCAAGGCGCTGGCGTTGATCGGCATGGCCAGCGGTGCGGTCTTCAGCGACCTGGATGGCGACGGCGATTCGGATCTCATCGTGGCGGTGGAATGGGGTCCGCTGAAAATCTTTCGCAACGCCGCGGGCAAGCTCACGCCTTGGAACTGGCCGGTGATGTCTCTTCACTCTCAACTCAAGAACCTCTCAACTCTCAACCAACTTACTGGTTGGTGGAACGGCGTGACCACGGGTGATTTCGATGGAGATGGTCGGCTCGACATCATCGCATCGAATTGGGGAAGCAACGGCAGATATCAAAGTTTTCGCGCGCAGCCGCAGCGCACGTTCTTCGGCGAATGGACGGTGCCGGGCACGGTGGATCTTTTCGATGCCTACGATGATCCGGACTTGAAGAAGGTCGTGCCGTGGATGGCTTATCGAACAGCGCGGATTCTCCCGTGGCTTACGGAGCGTTTCCCGACGCAGACCTCCTTCTCCACAGCGGGCGTGGCCGAGTTGTTGGGCGACCGGGCAGCTTCGGCTAGGATGTTGGAGGCGGTGTGGCTGGAGACGACACTCTTCCTCAATCGAGGGGATCGTTTTGAAGTGCGCGTGCTTCCGGTGGAGGCTCAGTTCGCGCCCGCGTTTGGCGTCAACGTGGCGGATTTCGATGGCGACGGTTCCGAGGATGTCTTCCTGAGCCAGAATTTCTTCGCGGTCGATGGCGATACTTCCCGCTACGATGCCGGGCGCGGACTGTTGTTGAGCGGCGATGGCAAGGGCGGCTTTCGTCCGGTGCCCGGTCAGGAAAGCGGCTTGAAGATTTACGGTGAACAGCGGGGCTCCGCGGCGGGTGATTACGATGGCGATGGACGCACGGATCTCGTCGTGTCGCAGAACAGCGCCGAGACGAAGCTTTACCGGAACACGAGAGCGAAGCCGGGCTTGCGTGTGAAGCTGCAAGGTGGTGCGGGAAATCCTAACGGCGTGGGCGCGGCGGTGCGTCTCATCGCCAATGGAAAGATGGGGCCATTGCGCGAGGTGCATGCCGGCTCGGGCTATTGGTCGCAGGACAGCGCCGTGCAGATCCTAGGCGGTTCAGCCGCAGCAACGCAGCTCTGGGTCCGCTGGCCAGGTGGAAAAGTGGTGACGACCGATTTGCCGACGGGCGTCCGCGAGGTGGTGGTGGATGGCGAGGGTAGGATTGTCCGGCAACGGTGACTGACGAATCAGGAGGTGCGTGTGACGAACTACTTCAAGAGAATCGCGACGAGTTACAAGGCGGTTATTGCGGTTGTCGGGTGCATGTTGCTGGTCGTCGGGCCATCGCGTGCGGCATCGTCTCTTCAGTGGCAGACCAACAGCGGCGTTCGTCATGCGGCCCTGACGGTTCGCACTGGTGCGAAGGCGGGGTTCACGTTGATGCCGTCCGCAGCCACTGGCGTTTCGTTCACGAATCTTCTGCCGCAATGGCGTCACCTCACAAACCAGGTTCTGCTCAATGGATCCGGGGTCGCGGCGGGCGATGTGGATGGCGATGGGTTGTGCGATGTCTATTTCTGCGGGCTCACCCGCCCGAACGCGCTCTATCGAAATCTCGGCAACTGGAAGTTCGTGGACGTGGCCGCTGAGGCGGGCGTCGCGTGCGAAGGCTTGACGTCGTCCGGTGCCGCGATGGTGGATTTCGATGGGGATGGCGATCTGGATCTCGTCGTCAACACCGTGGGCCACGGCACGCGGGTGTTCACGAATGACGGCAAGGGACGTTTCACCGAAATGGCGCGGCTCAATGGCACGAAGGCTGGCATGTCGCTCGCGCTCGGCGATCTGGATGGCGATGGTTTTCTCGATCTCTACGTGGCGAACTATCGCACGCTGGCCTTGATGGACATGCCGAACGCGATGTTCAATTTCGCGACCCGCAATGGACAGCGCGTTATTGCGCGGGTGAACGGCCGGCCGGTGACGGACCCGGAGTTGACCAATCGCTACCGGCTTAATGCGCGCGGCGGCATTGAGGAGAACGGCGAGGTCGATGAAGTGTATCGCAATGTCGGAGGAAGGAGCTTCGCGCCGCTGTCGTTCGTCAATGGAACGTTTCTCGACGAGGCGGGTTTGCCGCTTGCCACGCCGCCGTTCGACTGGGGCTTGAGCGTGATGATGCGCGACCTTAATCAGGACGGCCTGCCCGACATCTGGGTCTGCAACGACTTCGATTCCCCGGAGCGCGTCTGGCTCAATCAAGGCGGCGGAAAGTTTCGCGCCGCGCCGACGTTGGCTTTTCGCAAGAGCAGCCATTTCTCGATGGGCATCGATGTGGCGGACATCAACCGCGATGGCTTCGACGACATCTTCGTGGTGGACATGCTCAGCCGCGATCACGCGATGCGCATGGACATGCAGGGCGATCGGAATCCACCGCAGCGGCAGTCGGGCGTTTTCGCGAATCGACCCGACTACATGGTGAACACGCTCTTCCTCAATCGTGGTGATGGAACGTATGCGGAGATGGCGCAGATGGCCGGACTGAACGCGACGGAGTGGAGCTGGGCGACGTTGTTCCTCGACGTGGATCTCGACGGCTACGAAGACGTGCTGGTGGCCAATGGTCACGAGCGGGCGGCGCGCAGCCTGGATGTTTCGGGGAAGCTGAGATCGCTGCGCGAGGGACGCCAGCTCACGAGCGAACAAATCTTCGAGAACCGGAAACTCTTCCCGCGGCAGAATTCGCCGAACGTCGCCTTTCGTAATCGCGGTGACCTGACGTTCGAAGACAGCGGCGCAGCGTGGGGATTCAACTTCAACGGGGTGTCGCACGGCATGGCCATGGCCGACCTCGACAATGATGGCGACCTCGATGTGGTGGTGAACAATCTCAATGACCCATGCTCGTTCTATCGCAACGACGGCAGCGCGCCACGTGTGGCGGTCCGGCTGAAGGGGCTCGCACCGAACACGCGCGGTATCGGCGCGCGCATCACGGTGTCGGGTGGTGCGGTGGCGACGCAGGGCCAGGAGATGATTTGCGGCGGTCGCTATTTGTCGAGCGATGATCCGATGCGGGTGTTTGCCGCTGGTTCGCCGACCAACGAGATGAGCATCGAGGTCGTGTGGCGCAGCGGGAAACGGAGCGTGGTTCGTGGCGTGAAGGCGAATGCTGTTTATGAAGTGGACGAGTCGTCTGCCGCGCCAGCGTCGCCACTGGTGGAGGCTCCGAAACCAGCGCCGATGTTTGTCGATGTCTCTGCCCTGCTGGCGCACAAACATGACGATGAGAGCTTTGATGATTTCATGCGGCAGCCGCTTCTGCCGAATCAACTCAGCCAGCTCGGGCCGGGTGTGACGTGGTTCGATCGGGATGGCGATGGCTGGGAAGATCTGGTGATTGGTGGCGGCAAGGGCGGCCAGCTCGCCGCGTATCGAAACAACGGTCAGGGCGGATTTCAGCGGATGACTGAGCCGTTCCTCGTTCAGTCGCTAGCGCGCGATCTGACGACGATTCTGCCGTGGCGAAAGAAGTCGGGCGGCGTCGGGCTGCTGGTTGCGCAATCGAATTACGAGGACAAGGCAACGGATGTCCCGGTGGTGCGGATGTTTGATTTGGCGAAAGGCGCGGTGGACGACTCGCTGCCGGCGAGCACAGCGAGCGCGGGGCCGATGGCGATGGCGGACATCGATGGCGATGGGCAGTTGGATTTGTTCGTGGGCGGGCGGGCGATTCCTGAGCGCTGGCCGGAGGCGGCTGCGTCGCTGGTGTTTCGCGGAGCAGGAGATGGCTGGGTGGCGGATGGGGTGAACACGGCGACGTTCGCGGGCGCGGGCCTGGTCAGCGGCGCGGTGTTCAGTGATTTGGATGGGGATGGCGATCCCGATCTGGTGCTGGCCTGCGAGTGGGGTTCGCTGAAGATTTTCCGAAACGATGCGGGCAGGCTCACGCCCTGGCACTGGCAGGTGGCAGGTGCCGGCCCTCAACTCTTAACACTCCAAACTCTCAACGAGTTCACGGGCTGGTGGAATGGCGTGACCGCGGGTGACTTCGATGGTGATGGGCGCATGGATCTCGCGGCGAGCAATTGGGGTAGCAATACGCGCCAGCAAAGTCATCGTGCGCAGCCGCTCGAACTTATCTACGGCGACATGAACGGTGATGGAACGACGGAAGTGATCGAGGCGTATCACGATGCTGGATTGAAGGCGCTTGTGCCGGAGCGGCAGATGGATTTTCTCGCGCGTTCGATGCCGTTTCTGCGGACGCGCTTTGACTCGAACATGAAGTTTGGCCGTGCCTCGGTGCCGGAGATTCTGGGTGACAAATGGCCGGCGGCGCAGCGTTTGTCGGCGAGTTGGCTGGAGTCCACGGTCTTCCTGAATCGCGGCGATCGATTCGAGGTGCGCGTGCTGCCAGCGGACGCGCAGATGTCGCCGGCGTTCGCGGTGTGCGCGCAGGACTTCGATGGCGATGGGCGGCAGGATTTGTTCCTGAGCCAGAACTTCTTTTCGACGCAGCCGGAGATTCCCCGGCTCGATGCGGGTCGCGGCTTGTTGCTGCGTGGCGATGGCAGGGGCGGGTTTCAGCCGGTGCCCGGCCAGCAGAGTGGGTTGCTGATCTACGGTGAGCAACGCGGTGCGGCGGCAGCGGATTTTGATCGTGATGGTCGCGTGGACATCGTCGTGACGCAGAACGGAGCGGAGACAAAGCTTTATCGCAACGCGACGGCGAAGCCTGGTTTGCGCGTCCGGCTTTCGATTGGCGCTGGCAACAGGGATGCCGTGGGCGCGGTGTTGCGGGTGGAGCAGGGTGGCGTTCGTGGTCCGGCGTCCGAGGTTCACGCGGGTTCTGGTTACTGGTCGCACGACAGCGTGATGCAAGTGATGGCGTGGCGCGATGGGCCGGGTCGGTTGATGGTCCGCTGGCCCGGACGCGGGGCGACGACCAACGACATCCCGTCGGGTGCCCGTGAAGTGCTGGTTGAAGCGGGCGGCAAGTTGAGCGTGGTCCGGTAGTCGGCGGGAGTTCCTTTTTCGTCGCTCGTCACTGGCTGGCTCGCTACGCTGATTGCATGAGCGCAGTTCCGATTCCAATCGAGAAGGAAGATCAGCTCGCCCAGCGCATGGCGGCGCTCGGCGTGAGCGAGGCGGACATTGAGGAGACGTTTGTCCGCTCCGGTGGTCATGGCGGCCAGAACGTGAACAAGGTTTCCACCTGCGTCATGCTGCTGCACCGTCCCACCGGCGTGCAGGTGAAATGTCAGGAGACTCGGCACCAGGGGCTCAATCGTCTTGCTGCCCGGCGGCTGTTGCTCGACAAGCTGGACGCATCGCGCAAGAGCCAGGCCGCCGCTGAACGTGCGCAGAAGGAGAAGCTTCGCCGCCAGAAACGCAAACGCAGCCAGGGCTCGAAGAACCGGATGCTGGCCGACAAATCGCGTCGCGCTGAGAAGAAGAAATTTCGCCGACCGTCGTCGTCGGAGTAGGGCAGGGGCGTTCTCGAATTATCATTGGTGGTCCGGTCGCGTGGCTTTTGACTTCACGCTTCGTCCCTGTTCTCATCCATGGTAATGAATTTCTATCGCTCAAGGTGGCGAGTGCTGTTGCTGTTGTGTTGCGGAGCATTGTCTGCCGATGCCGCCGCGCCGGACCTCATCATCTGGCCGGACTCGCTGAATCCACGGACCGTCATTCGGAACTACACCGTGACGGATTGTGAAGTGGTGGAAGGCTGCGCCCTGCCGGGTCCGCGTCGGTATCTCACGTTCAACACCGAGACGCGGAACATCGGCGACGCCGACATTTCGCTGGGCAACCCCTCGCAGAACACCAACTTCATCTACGCCCTCTGTCACCGGCATTATCACTTCACGGACTTCGCCGACTACCAGCTCGTGAACAGCGCGGGCCAGACGGTGGCTCTCGGGCTCAAGGCCGGATTCTGCCTGCTCGACTCGATCCGCTGGACGAACACTGGCCCGGTTGCCGCGAGGTATGATTGTTCCGATCAGGGAATCCAGCGCGGATGGGCGGATGTGTATCACCGCGATCTTTCCTGCCAGTGGGTGGACGTCACGGGGCTGCCAGCCGGGATCTATCGGCTGGCGATCGAGGTGAATCCTGCCGGTCGCCTGCCTGAGCGCACTCGCACGAACAATCTCACCGCGCTCAGTGTTTACATAGATGACGCGTGCTCTGGCCCGCCGGCGAACGACAGCTTTACCAACGCCGTGACCATCTCCAATCGGGTCGAAACCGTCTTCGGCTCGACCGGCTGTGCAACGGAGGAACCGGGCGAATACAATCATCCGGGCACCGCCACGACCAACTCTGTGTGGTTTCGCTGGCAGGCATCCTATGCCGGCAGCGTCGTCATCACCACGGAAGGCAGCACGGTGGACACCGCGCTGGCCGCGTACACGGGCACCAATGTCGCGCGCCTCACGCTCGTGCGTGGCAATGATGACGATGGGGAGAAAGAAACGAGCCGCGTCACCTTCACCGCCGTGAGCAACCGGGTGTATTCGATTGCCGTGGCCGGTTACAAGGGCATGGCTGGCGGCGTGGCGCTGAACATCAATCCCGGTGGGAACGATTTCTACGCGAACGCGCTCGTCCTTTCCGGAGGCTCCGGATCGATCTCGGGCCGGAACATCGCTGCACGACGCGAGGCGGGCGAGCCGAATTTCCCCGGCGCCACGGGCACGAACTCCGTCTGGTTCTGTGGGCAGGTTCCGTTGAGCGGCCTGCTGCGTTTCGACACTGAGGGAAGCAACTTCGACACCTTGCTCGCGATCTACACCGGGAGCCGCATCACGAATCTCGTGCTCGTGGCGGCGGACAATGACTCCGGCACGAACAAAACGAGCCGGCTGTATTTCCAAGCCGAGGCGGGGACGAACTACTGGGTCGCCGTCGATGGCGTGAACGGCCAGTCGGGTTTCTATCGCTTGAACTGGGGCTCGCCCGGACCGGGCCCGCGTTTCGACGCCATGATGACGCGGACGGACGGCTCGAAGCAATTGGAGCTGGCGGGTGCAATCGGCGATCGGTATCGCATCGAGACGGCGGGCGATCTTCAGACGTGGACGAACTGGATGCGCCTCACCAACTTGACCGGAAGGATTCAGTTCATCGATCCGGTGACGAACGACGTGCGCCGCCGCTTCTATCGCGCCGTGCTGGTGCCGTGAGTTGTGGAAGAGTTGCCATAAAAGATTTCCGCTTTCCTGAACTTCATTCCCGCCTACAGTTCACGCCATGACGTTGACTGAACAGATGACCGCGCTGGCGAAACAGGCCCGTGCTGCGTCGCGCGAACTCGCGAAGCTCTCGACCGCTGAGAAGAACGCCTGCCTGCTCGCGATGGCTGACGCGCTGATGGCGAACAAGGCCGCGATTCAGGAGGCGAACGCCCGCGACATGAAGGCTGGCGCGGAATCCGGCCTCAGCGCCGCCATGCTTGATCGCCTCAAGCTCGACGACAAACGCGTCGCCGGCATGGCGCAGGGACTGCGCGAAGTGGCGGCCTTGCCCGATCCGACGGGGCGTCTTCTCGATGAACGCATCCGGCCGAACGGTCTCAAGCTGCAGAAGGTTTCCTCGCCAATTGGCGTGGTGGTGATCATCTACGAATCGCGACCGAACGTGACGGCGGATGCAGCGAGCCTGTGCTTCAAGTCCGGCAACGCGACGATTCTGCGCGGGGGCAAGGAAGCGATTCATTCGAACCAGATCATCGCGCAGACGATGGTCGGCGCGGCAAAGAAGCATCTCCCGAAATTTCCCGAGCACGCGATTCAGGTCGTGCCGACCACGGACCGTGAAGCGATCAAGGAACTGCTTTCGCTCACGCATCTCGTGGACCTCTGCATGCCGCGCGGCGGTGAGGGATTGATTCGCGCGGTGACGGAATGCTCGAAGGTTCCGGTCATCAAACATTACAAGGGCGTCTGCCACGTCTTCGTGGATCGCGATGCCGACTTGAAGATGGCCGAAGACATTGTGATGAACGCGAAGGTCCAGCGTCCCGGAGTCTGCAACGCGATGGAGACGTTGCTGGTGGACAAAGCGATCGCTGAAACGTTTCTACCGCTTATCGCGCTGAAGCTTGGCGAGAAGAACGTCGAACTGCGGGCCGACGCCGCGACTCTCTCGATTCTAAAAGCGAAGTCTGAAACTCAGAACGCGAAACTGAAGTCGGCCACCGAGCAGGACTGGTCCACGGAATACAATGACTACATCCTGAACGTCCGCGTGGTGGATGGCGTCGCGCAGGCCATCGATCACATCAGCCAGTATGGCTCCGCGCATTCGGATAGCATCGTGACGAAGAACGAGACGACGGCGAAACAGTTCCTCGCCGAGGTGGATTCTGCGGCGGTGTATTGGAACGCCTCGACGCGCTTCACGGATGGCGGCGAGTTCGGCATGGGCGCGGAGATCGGCATCAGCACAGACAAGGTTGGCGCACGCGGCCCGATGGGTCTCGATGAACTCACGACCTACCGCTGGCTCGGCTACGGCACGGGGCAGGTGCGTGTTTAAGCTCGGCCATTTCGCGTGAGCACTCCCATCAACGCCTCATCTCCCGCCGAGGCTGCGGCATACGTTCGCGACGCACTGCCGTCCGGCGGTTTGTTCGCCGACCAGTCGTGGCGTGTCTCGCCGACGCCGTTCTCGCTCGGACCGGAACTGGCAAAGGAGCTGGAAACCTTCGGGCGCGTGCTGCTCCAGTTTTATCGTGCGACTAATCTGCTCTATCGCCAGAGCGTCGCGGGCAAACAGCCGGCGTGGATTGCGGATCTTCTCGATCAAGGCAAGCCAGCGGAACTCGTCGAGCTCCAGCGCTCGAACTCGTTCAAGAACGATTTGCCGCGCGTCTTGCGGCCAGACTGCCTGTTGACTGAAACGGGCTTCGCGATTTCCGAACTGGACAGCGTGCCGGGCGGCATCGGCCTCACGGCGTGGTTGAATCAAACTTACTCGGCGCTTGGTGCGCCCGTGATTGGTGGCGAACGCGGGATGATGGATGGCTTCGCTGGAATCTTCGGTGGGGCAAAACAGGTACAGATCGTCGTGTCCGAAGAGGCGGGAGGCTATCGGCCGGAGATGGAATGGCTGGCGCAACAGTTGAACGGTGCTGAGCGTTCAACGTTCAACGTTCAACGTTCAACGTTCACTGAGTTCGCTCCAGGCGATGCGGTCTATCGGTTCTTCGAGTTGTTCGACCTCGCAAACGTCCAGAGCGCGAAACAAATCTTCTCCCTCGCCGCGGAAAAGAAGTTGCGCCTGACGCCGCCGCCGAAACCCATCTTCGAGGAGAAGCTGCTGCTCGCGCTGCTGTGGAACCG
>CAMCCU010000123.1 GCA_945872975.1 Pedosphaera parvula Ellin514 | reverse complement strand
CTTACGCCCCTTGTTCCATGAACAGACACTCCGAATCCTGAACGAACCCGCCATGCCCAAGAAGCTCCCGCTCATCAAAATCGCCGCCAAACCCTCGCGTTCCAGCGCGACGGGATTGCTGGCGGAGGTGCGCGGACTCATCCTCACGGCGCGGGAAGGCGTGGCCCGCACGTTCAACGCCGGTCTCACCATCCTCTACTGGGAGATCGGCGCGCGAGTCCGCGTGAATTTGCTCAAAGAGAAGCGGGCGGAGTATGGCGAAAAGATTGTGCAATCACTGTCTGCACAATTGGAGAGCGAGTTTGGCCGCGGATTCAGCCGGCGAAATCTGTTCAACATGGTTCGGTTCGCCGAGGTCTTCCCGGATCGGAAGATTGTGCAATCACTGATTGCACAATTGGGGTGGACGCACTTTCTGCACATCATCTACCTCGACGGCGAGTTGAAGCGCGATTTTTACGCCGAGATGTGCCGCATCGAGAGGTGGAGCACGCGTACGCTGGCGAAGAAGATTGGCGGGATGCTTTACGAGCGGACGGCGTTGTCCAAAAAGCCGGACAAGCTCATCAAGCTGGAACTCGCGGCGCTCCGCGAGGAGGACAAGCTGACGCCCGACCTCGTGTTCCGCGATCCGTACGTGCTGGATTTTCTCGGCCTGCGCGACACTTACGCGGAGAAAGATCTCGAAGCGGCCATCCTGCGCGAGATCGAGGGGTTCATTCTCGAACTCGGCACGGGCTTCGCCTTTCTCGAACGCCAGAAGCGCATCCAGGTGGACAGCGAGGATCATTATCTCGACCTGCTGTTTTACCATCGCGGGCTGCGGCGGCTGGTGGCGATTGATTTGAAGCTGGAAAAGTTCAAGCCCGGCGACAAAGGACAGATGGAACTCTACCTGCGCTGGCTCGACCGTCATGAACGCAAGCCGGGCGAGGAAACGCCGATCGGTCTGATCCTCTGCGCGGGCCAGCGGCGCGAAACGGTGGAGTTGCTCGACTTGGAAAAGTCCGGCATCCGAGTGTCGTCCTACTGGACGGACGTGCTGCCGAAGGCGCAATTGCAGAAGAAGCTGCACGACGCAGTGCGGCACGCGCGGGCGCGATTGGCGGCGAAGGCCGAAGCAACGCCAAGGGACCGGACAAAGAAACGGCAAACACCATGATCCCCCGCGAAATCCTCAAAAAGATCCGGCAGATCGAGCTGCGCACGAACCGGCTCGTGAACGAGTCCACGGAGCGCGGCTGTGTGCAAAGCACCAGCCGCAGCACGTCCGACATTTCCAACACGTTCGCGAACCGCCGCGTGCTGCGGCTGGGTCTGCGACCACAGCCGCGCTCCGTTTCAGTCAGCCGGAGATCTCAACCCATTGTGTCTGGACGGTTCGGCAATTGTGGCGAATTCGCCATAATTAAAAATCAAGTGAACGAAGCACTTCGGGTTTTAATCCTGTCGAATTCGACGGGATTAAAAACACGGGCAGCCATCATTTCACCCAACTGAACACATGAGCAAAGCCAAGACAGCCACCATCGAAGTTCAAGGGACGGTCGTCACTGTCTTGTCCGGGCAGCGGGAGGATTACATCAGCCTCACGGACATTGCCCGCTACAAGGACAGTGAGCGCACGGATTACCTGATCCAAAACTGGATGCGGAATCGCAATACGATTGAGTTCTTGGGCCTTTGGGAGCGGTTGAACAACCCTGGTTTTAATCCCATCGAATTCGATGGGATTAGAAAACAGGCCGGGCTGAACAGTTTTGTTCTGACAGCCAAGCGCTGGATTGATGCGACCCGCGCGGTTGGATTGGTTTCCAAGGCCGGACGTTACGGCGGCACGTTCGCGCACAAGGACATCGCGTTTGAATTCGCTTCTTGGATTTCCGTTGAGTTCAAGCTGTACCTCATCCGCGAATTCCAGCGCCTCAAGGAGGACGAAAGCCGCCGCCTCTCGCTCGCGTGGAATCTCAATCGCACGCTCTCAAAGCTGAATTATCGCATCCACACGGATGCGGTGAAGGCGCACCTGATTCCGCCCGAGGTCACGCCCGCGCAAGCGGCCATCACTTACGCGAGCGAAGCGGATTTGCTCAACGTTGCGCTCTTTGGCCAAACCGCGCGGCAGTGGCGTGACGCGAATCCCAAACTGGAAGGTAACGTCCGGGACCACGCGGGCATTGAGCAGCTTCTCGTTCTCGCGAACATGGAGGGCATGAACGCGGAGTTCATTCACATGGGGCTGGCGCAAGGAGAACGACTGACACGGCTCAACCAAATTGCCATTCGCCAGATGCACGTTTTGACCTCCACGAATCTGAAGGCGTTGCCGGGTAAGAAATGATTTCAGCATGATCCCCCGCGAAATCCTCAAGAAGATCCGGCAGATCGAGCTGCGCACGAACCGGCTCGTGAACGAGACGCTTGGCGGCCAGTACCACAGCGTCTTCAAGGGTCAGGGCATGAACTTCGAGGAGGTGCGCGAGTATCAGCCCGGCGACGAGGTCCGCGCCATCGACTGGAACGTCACGGCGCGCATGAACCATCCGTTCGTGAAGAAGTTCGTCGAGGAACGCGAGCTCACGCTCATGCTCATCGTGGACCTCAGCGGCTCCGGCCTATTCGGCTCCGGCGACCAGGCCAAGCGCGAGCTCGCCGCCGAGATAGCCTCCGTGCTCGCCTTCTCCGCCATTCGCAACAACGACAAGGTCGGCCTCATCCTCTTCACCGACGAGATCGAGAAATACATGCCGCCGAAGAAGGGTCGCCGCCACGTGCTGCGCGTCATCCGTGAGATCCTTTTCTACGAGCCGAAGCGCAAGGGCACGAACCTGAACACCGCGCTGCAATTCCTCAGCCGCGTGACCGCGCACAAGGCCATCGCCGTCGTCATCTCTGACTTCCTCGACGAAAGCAGTCCGGTCAGCGCCACCGCCCTGCGCAGCCAGCGCGGCCCGACAAGCGCCGGCCAGTCGCTGATGTCGCAGGGTTGCTTCGTCGCGTTGCGGCAGGCGAACCGTCGTCACGATGTCGTGGCCGTCCACATCGCGGACAAGTTCGAGCTGGAGCTGCCCGCTCTCGGACGCCTCGTTCTCGAAGACGCGGAGACGGGCAAGGTCGTGGAAGTGAACACGAGCGTGTTGCGCCATCGGAACGCCTTCAAGGAACGTCAGGCCAAGGCGCAGGCCGAGCTGGCGAAGCTCTTTCGCTCGGCGAACATCGACGCGATCCAATTGCTCACCGGTCAGGCTTACGGCGCTGCACTCGGGAAATTCTTCGAGACACGGGAAAAGCGGAGGGCAAGAGGATGAACACAAACTTGGTCGGTGCCATTCCAACCGACATCCGCGACATCAAGCCGCCGGTGGACATCCCGGACCCGTGGCTGTGGCTGTGGGTGCTGCTCTCCGGTCTGGCGGCAGCGTTGATCGTTCTGATTATTGTCGGGCTCTTCAAGCGCAAGAAGGCTGCGGCCGCCGAGGTCGTGGTGATTCCGCCGCACATTCGCGCGAAGCAGCGACTGGCCGAGGCTCTGCGCTTCATCAGTGACCCGAACCAGTTTTGCACAGAGGTTTCCAACACGCTCCGCCTCTATCTCGAAGAACGCTTCGAGCTGCGCGCGCCGGAGCGGACGACCGAGGAATTCCTCGTTGAGCTCCAGAACAGCAAGCATCTCACGCTCGATCAGAAGCTCTCGCTTGGCGAGTTCCTGCAAAGCTGCGACCTCGTGAAGTTCGCCCGCCACGAACCGACGGAGACGAACTTGCGCCAGCTTCACGATGCCGCGCTCCGCTTGGTGGATGAAACTCAGTTTGACCCGATAGCTGCCGCTGCCACGAGCACGTCGCCTTCCGAGTCCGAAACCATCAATCGTAAAACGTAATTCATACATGCCGCTGACGTTCGCACATCCCTGGTTCCTCCTGCTCCTCCTGCTCCTGCCGGTGGCGGCGTGGTGGCGCGGGCGCCAGGGCAACCCGGCGGCGTTCCTGTATTCCTCGGTGAAGCTCGTCAGCGGCGTGACGAACATCAACCGCTCCGGCGCGGGAAAAGTCCTGGCGGCGATGCGCTGGCTCGCGCTCACGCTCTTCATCGTCGGAATGGCGCGCCCTCAGTTCGTCGAAAGCGAGACGGCGACGAAAGCGAGCGGCATCGACATCGTGGTGGCCATCGATCTGTCGGGCAGCATGGAGTCGGAAGACTTCGAGCTGAAAGGCCAGCGCGTGAACCGGCTGGTCATTGCGAAGGACGCGCTCAACCAGTTTATCGCGCACCGGTCGGGGGATCGCATCGGGCTGGTCGCCTTCGCGGGCAAAGCCTACGTCGCGGCACCGCTCACACTGGATCATGACTTCCTGCAAATGAACCTTTCGCGGCTGGAGCTTCACCAGATCGAGGAAGGCACGGCCATCGGGTCCGGCCTTTCCGCTGCGGTGAACCGGCTCCGCGATTTGAAGTCGAAGAGCAAGATTGTGATCCTGATGACCGACGGCCAGAGCAACGCGGGCAAGGTTCCGCCGCTGACCGCCGCCGAGGCCGCGCAGGCGCTGGGCGTGAAGGTTTACACCATCGGAGTGGGCACCCGTGGCACCGCGCCCATGCCGCGCGGCGTCGATTTCTTCGGCAACAAGGTTTACGTCCAGGTTCAAGTGGACATCGACGAGAAGACGCTCACCGAGATCGCGAAGAAGACCGGCGGCGAATACTTCCGCGCGGACAGCACGGACACGCTGCGCAAGATTTACGACCGCATTGACCAGTTGGAAAAGACCGAGGTGGAAGTAAAACGCTTCGTGCATATCAAGGAACTGTTCCACTGGCTGCTCGCACCGGGGCTGGTGCTGCTGTTGCTCGAAGTTCTGTTGGGCAACACGGTCTGGAGGAAACTGCCGTGAAATATACGATTTACGTTTTACGTTTTACGATTGGTCAGCAGGAAGCCCTCACAGCGCGGAGGCCCCATGCAATTTGAACATCCACATCTCCTTTGGTTCGCGCTCGTGCTCGTGCCGACGCTCATCGCGTTCTTCTGGTGGACGGCGCGAGTGAAGCAGAAGCTCATCGGGCAATTTATCGCAGCGAGATTGATCGATGCCTTGACGGTCGGCGTGTCCGCCGGACGCCAGAAGACGCGCGTGGTGTTGCTGATCGCGGCGGTGGTCCTCGCGGTTCTCGCGCTGGCGCGGCCGCAGATGGGTTTCAGTTGGGAGGAGGCTCGTTCTCGCGGACTGGACATCGTGGTGGCCATCGATACCTCCCGCTCGATGCTCGCCACGGACGTCGCGCCGAACCGCCTGCGCCGCGCGCAATTGGCTGCGTTGGATTTGAAACGGCTCGCTCGCGCCGACCGCCTGGGCCTTGTCGCGTTCGCGGGCGGCGCATTTCTCCAGTGTCCGCTGACGCTCGACGACGAGGTGTTTCGTCAAAGCGTGGATGCCCTCGACGTGAATATCATCCCGCAAGGCGGCACCGCGCTCTCCGAGGCGATCGCCGCTGCGAAGGGCGCGTTCAAGAAAGACAACGACAACCACAAGGTGCTCGTTCTCTTCACGGACGGCGAAGATCATGATGGCGACGCCTTGGACGCGGCGAAGGCTGCGGGCAAAGAGGGGTTGCGCATCTTCACCGTGGGAGTCGGGACGTCGGGCGGCGAACTGCTGCGCACGGTGGATGTCTCTGGTCGCAGTGAGTTCATCAAGGACGCCGACGGCAACGCGGTGAAGTCGCGCCTGAACGAGAAACTGCTGCAAGACATGGCGCAGGAGACGGGCGGATTCTTCATGCTGCTGTCCGGCGCGAACACGATGAACGTGCTTTACGAACGCGGCCTGGCTCCGTTGCCCAAGGGCGATCTGGCGTCGCAGCAAATCAAGCGACCGCATGAGCGTTACCAGTGGTTGCTGGGGATAGCGATCGCGCTGCTGCTGGCGGAGGTATTGTTGCCGGAACGCGGGAAGGCTTCGAGCCGCAGCAAACCGCAGGCGGCTGGCGCCGTCACCGCGAGCCTCGTCGCGCTGCTCCTATTCCTCGCGGCGACCGAAGCTGCGCACGCTTCAACTCCTGCGGCGTTGAAGGAGTATGGGTCCGGGAACTTCCAGTCCGCACAGGCGGAGTTTGAAATGTTGCTACTCAAGAAGCCGGGAGATGCGCGGCTGCATTTCAATGCGGGCACAGCGGCCTTCCAGAGCACGAACTACACGGTCGCACTCGCCCACTTGAACGCGGCGCTGACGAATGCCGATGTGAATCTTCAGCAGCGCGCTTACTACAACATTGGCAATACGCTGTTCCGACTGGGCGAGGCGAGCGACGCTTTTGCCGAGAAACAAAAGCAATGGGAGCAGGCATTGAAGAATTACCAGAACGCGGTGGCGTTGCGCACGAACGACGTCGATGCGGTGTTCAACGTGCGGTTCGTGAACTACAAGCTGGCCGAGTTGCGTGAGATCCAGCGCTTGCTCGCGGAAGCGCGCAAGAGCAAGCAACGCGCGGAAGAGGCCGTTAAGAGGCGCGATTATGAAACCGCACTTCGCATCATGGCTCCCGTCATGACCAACAGCGCCACCGCGAAAGAAATGCAGGATTACGTCCAACGACTCCAGCAGATCCATGAAATCAACAAGCCACCACAGCCTTAGCCTGTTAGCCGCCCTGTGTTTTGCCCTGGGGCTGATGGCGTCCATCGCCTCGGCCCAGCAGGATTCGTCGACGTTCTTCCACCAGGGCGCACGGCATTTCTTGGCAACGAACGAGGCGGCGCAGGCCAAACTAGCAGTGACCAACGGTCTGAAAATGTTTCCCAACGATGAGAAGCTGAAAAAGCTTTGGGAGCTGTTGAACCAGCAACAACAGCAGCAACAGCAGAACAAAGACGACAAGAGCGAGCAGCAGGACAAAAAGGATCAGTCTTCGGACGAGCAAAAGTCCAAGGACCAGCAAAAGCAGGATAAGGAGAAGCAGGAGCAGCAAAAGAAAGAGCAGGAGAAACAGAAACAGGACCAGGGCTCGAAGCAGGACAAGCAACAAGACGAGGAGAAGAAGGGGCAGCAAGGCGAGAAGGGCGAGGAACAGAAAGAAGGCGAAGGCGCGCCGCAATCCGCGAAAGCCATGCGCATGACGCCGCAGCAGGCGATGCAATTGCTCGAGGCGCTCAAGGGCGAGGAGAAGGCGATGCCCTTTCGCCCCATCGTCAAAACGAACCGGCAGGACCGGATCTTCAAGGACTGGTGACGAATTCTCGCGTCAACCGAAGCGAATCGACTCCGCCATTGCCAGACCTCCGACCCCCGCTATATTCACGACGCACTTGTGTGGTGCGTCTGTTCGCCGATAAATACTTATGCAAGCATTGAAGACCATTTTCATCCTGCTCGAAGTCATCCTGCTCTTTAACCTGCTTATTTTTGTTCATGAGCTTGGTCACTTCCTCGCCGCGCGCTGGCGTGGATTGCGGGTGGATCGCTTCGCCATCTGGTTTGGTAAACCGATTTGGAAAAAGCAGATCAACGGCGTCGAGTATGCGCTCGGCTGGATTCCCGCCGGCGGCTACGTCGCGCTGCCGCAGATGGCGCCGATGGATGTCATCGAAGGCAAGTCGCAGGATGCTCCCGCAGAGAAGCTGAAAGTCATTTCGCCGCTGGATAAAATCATCGTGGCGTTCGCCGGACCTTTGTTCAGCTTTCTCCTCGCGATTTTCTTCGCGGTCATCGTCTGGGTAGTGGGCCGTCCGGTGAAAGAAGCCGACAAGACGCGCACGATCGGCTGGGTGGATCTCGATGGACCCGCGTGGAAAGGCGGGCTGCGTCCGGGCGATGAGATTCTCGAAATCGATGGCCATCAGATCACGCAGTTCGGCGCTTCGTCCCATGAGAGCGTGGTGTGGCGCATCGTGACCAGCGAAGGGACCAACATCGCCTTCAAGTATCTTCGCGAAGGCAAGGAGCAGATGGCTTACGTCGCTCCATATCGTCGGCCGACCAAATGGTATGAGCGCAAGTCCCTGCGCCAGGTGCTCATTGCGCCAGTGCAGGACGCCGTGGTCTTCGACACCATCACCAACAGCCCCGCCGCTCTCGCTGGCCTGCGTCGCGGAGACAAGGTGCTCACGTTGAACGGCGCAAGAGTTTACTCGCCGCACTCGGTCATCAACGCCGAAGAATCGATGACCAACGCCGCCGCAGGCCCGGTGACGCTGGGCATCCTGCGTGGCACAGAGAAGCTGGATGTCACCTTGCGTGCGGAGAAGCCGTTGACCCCCGCGACCAGCGCTCCGGTGTTTGGCATCAGCTCATGGCAGGATCGCTCTGCGACCGCGTTGATTCATCCCGGTCCCTTCGAGCAAATCCAGGCTGGTGTGAACCAGATCACCGGAACCCTGCGGGCGCTGTTCTCGCGCAAGTCAGATGTCGGCGTCCAGCAGCTTGGCGGCGCGGTGATGATCATCCGCGTCTATACGAATCTCTTCGACAGCCCGGATGGCTGGCGTCTCGTGCTTTGGTTCAGCGTGGTGATGAACGTCAACCTCGCCATGCTTAACATGCTGCCCTTCCCCGTTCTCGACGGCGGACACATCACGCTCGCCATCCTGGAACAGATTCGTCGTCGCCCGGTCAGCGGTGCCATCCTGAACTATTTCCAGACCGCCTGCGCGATGGCGTTGATTGCGTTCATGCTGTTCATCGCCTTCTTCGACACCGGCGACTGGGTGCGCAGCTCCCGCCAGAACCGCGAAGAGCCCGTCGTCTTCGCACCGAAGAAGTAGCCGCAGCGCCAGTCCCTCGTTCATCCAATCAGCCGCTGCAAAGCGGTTGACCCGCATTTTCGCGCCTCCTAATCTTCCCGACGGCCAACGATGGCCGGATTCCAGATTTACAGCACATGAACTATTGCGATTCACCGTTTGTGTTTCATCGACGCCAGACCCGCGAAGTCGTCGTGGGCGATCCCGCCCGCGGCGGCGTGATTTTGGGCGGCGGTCGCCCGGTCGTCGTGCAATCGATGCTCACCTGCGACACGATGGACACGGCGGCTTCCGTCCAGCAAACGCTCGACCTCGTCGCCGTCGGCTGCCAGATCGTCCGCATCACCGCGCCCACCGTGAAGGACGCGGCGAACCTGCAGAACATCGTCACTGAACTTCGCCAGCGCGGCTGCCTGGTCCCGATCGTCGCCGACATCCACTTCAAGCCCGATGCCGCGATGGAAGCCGCCAAATGGGTGGAGATGGTCCGCATCAATCCCGGCAACTACGCCGACTCGAAGAAATTCGCCGTCAAGGAATACACCGACGAGCAATACGTCGAGGAGCTCCGGCGCATCGAGGAAAAGTTCACGCCGCTGGTGAAGCTCTGCAAGGAACTCGGCCGCGCCATCCGCATCGGCACGAACCACGGTTCCCTCTCGGACCGCATCATGAACCGCTACGGCGACACGCCGCTCGGCATGGTGGAGAGCGCGCTGGAATTCGCCCGCATCGCCCGCGCGAATGACTTCCACAACTTCAAGTTCTCGATGAAGTCGAGCAACCCGAAGGTGATGATCGAATGCTACCGGCTGCTCGTTGCGCGCTTGAACGAACTCGGGCCGGACTGGAACTACCCGATCCATCTCGGCGTCACCGAGGCCGGTGAAGGTGAAGACGGTCGCATCAAGAGCGCCATCGGCATCGGCTCGCTGCTCTGCGACGGACTGGGCGACACCATCCGCGTTTCGCTCACGGAAGATTCGCCGAGAGAAATCGATGTCTGCCGGGATTTGATCGCGCAGATTCCGGTTCTTTCCAATGCGTCATTGGGCATTGGTCGTTCGTCATTCCCTTTCGACCCGTTCCACTACGAACGTCGTTCCACTCCTGAGATTGATCTCGGTCTCGACGGCATGAAGTGCGGCGGCGAACAGACCGTCCGCGTGGTCGTCACCCGCGCCACGTGGGACAAGGTCGCACCGAAGATTCGCCCGAAGGACGACGTGAAACCGGAGGCGGTTTACGAAGACCTGAACATCCACGAGATCGATCCGACGCAGGACTTCAGCATCAATTGCGACACCCAGTTGGTCACCGTGCAGGATGGCGTGAAGCTGCCGGCCATCACCGCCTTCCGCCTGCTCGCTCTGAGGCTCAAGGAACTCGGACGCCGGAATCCCATCCTGCTCAAGGACTGCATCAACTTCGACGTCGCACCGCTGGAGCCGAAGATTGCGCTCCTGCGCGCTTCTGCCGTCATTGGCTCGTTGCTCGCGGACGGAATCGGCGACGCCATTCTCGTGCGCGGCGAAGCGGGCGGCGGACAATCGCTGCGTCTCGCCTATAACATTCTTCAAGCGGCCGGCTGCCGTTCCTTCAAGACGGATTACGTCGCGTGCCCGAGCTGTGGACGCACGCTGTTCAACCTTCAGACCGTCACCGCGCGCATCAAGGCGCGCACCGAACATCTCAAGGGCGTGAAGATCGCCATCATGGGCTGCATCGTGAACGGGCCGGGCGAGATGGCGGACGCGGACTTCGGCTACGTGGGCGGCGCTCCGAACAAGATCAATCTCTACGTCGGCAAGACCCCCATCAAGTTCAACATCCCGGAGGCCGAAGCCGTCGAGCGGCTCGTGGACCTGATCAAGGAGCACGGCAAATGGGTGGAGCCGGAGCCGGTGGGGGCGGCGCAGTAGGATATTAGGCGACTACACACGTCATCCGCGAGTATGAGCACAAGCCACATTGTTCCAACGTGTCACTGGTCTTCGCTCGGTATCGCCTTCGTCGGAGCCGTTTGTTTCTCGTTTACTGTTCTCTTCTCCGTTCGTTATTTTCAGATTTCGAGCTCGGACGCCGCCGTCCTTTCTTTGTCATTCGGTTTTCCCTTCGTCGTAACCTTGGTTGTCTTGTTGCGCGGTCTCCTACGTGCCCGTTCTTCGTTCATCCGGTTTTCCCTCGCCAGTCTCTTCTCTCTCATCCTCGCTGTAGCCGCGTTCTGGCTCGCCGTCATCCTTGTGTGGGCGCTTTACGGAGGCTCCGCGCCATGATGCGACACATCAAACGATGGTTTGCGATTCGCAGCTACGTCACTCGGCTGAGTGGAGACTTGGCTCACAGGTTTGGTGTTCAGCCGTCTTACACGGTAGAGCAGGTCACACAGGCTGCGGAGCGAGGCGGCTTCACAGCGGTGTTCATCGCGTATGCCCACGCCACCTTTTGCTCACGACGAGGCTTCGACGCCCACTACCACGAGCTGGGCGTTGCCTGCACGTATGACGGTTTGCGGTCAGTGGTCGCGCGCCGCTACTTTCGCGGCAGCATCAGATTCGATGCAGCGAGTGTGATCCGAACCTACCGACGTCAGCGTTATGCGGAGGAGGCCTCTTTTGATGATTCAGCAGAGGGGTAATAGAAGAGCCCATTTGCGCGATATGATTTCCGATCGGAGCGCTCCTCCGTGAGGTGCAGCATCTCAGTCCTCTTCAACGACTCGAAACGAAGCTGCTCCCATCAACCTTCAAAGTTCATTCCAACCCAAGCGCCGAGGTTCGGCTGGCGGGAATCCGGTCGAGATGTTCGGCGAGGAGACGGTGCAGGAACAGTTGCAGCTCGCGAGCCTGGGCGATGGTGGGCTTGAGACAGGAGAGCGCAGGCCAGTCGAGGGCGGCGAGCTTCTTGAGAATCTCCCTAGCCCCCGGCGTGAGCGGGCTGGCGGCTAGGTCCGGTTGCAGACCGAGTTCAGCGAGAAGTTTTAGTTCAAAGGCGAAGAGGGTTCGCGCCTCCGGTGGATGCGCGGGCAGATGCTTCACCAAGCCCGTGAGCAAATCATAGAACGCAGCCAGGGGCGTCTCCGTCTCCGTGGCCTGCTCGATGAGCAGCGCGGCGTAGGTGGCCTGCTCCAGCCAGCCCAAATCTTTTCGCAGATTGCTGTTCGTCTCGCGCAACGTCGCCTCCCGCAGCGCGTGCAGCTCCGAGCGCCGGCTGCGGACGAAGGTGAAGTCGCAGACGTAGAACAGGTCAAGCTTGCCTCGGAACGGGGATTTCGGGCGGCGCGCTCCCTTGGCCACCGTGGCGATGCGGCCCAGCTCCGGCGTGAGCCAGTGAACGATCAGGCTCGTCTCGGTGAGCGGACGGGTGCGGAGGATGATGCCGATGGCGCGCTCGTCCACGTAATCTACGATCTGGGATTTGCGATTTGAGATTGTCCCGCGCGGGCCAGCTTGGAGAGGGAGAACTCCTTGGCGACCAGCCGGACCAGCCGGTTCTCCTC
>CAMCCU010000122.1 GCA_945872975.1 Pedosphaera parvula Ellin514 | reverse complement strand
ACTGCCGTCGCTCACGCTGCCGTAAATTGCCTGGGGCGGATCGCAGTCGTCGAGACGAAGCACGAGCGTCAGCGGCGGAAGGGCCTTCCGAGTGATCACGTTGGTCGTGCCGCGACTGGACGTGAAGGCTCCGGAGAGCCGCAGCTTCGCACCGGCCAGTTCCAGCGTGCCTGAGTAGGCACCGGCCGCGGTCGCTTTGATCAGGAACGCTCCGGAGCTTTCGTGGCGGACGACGTTCGTCTCGTAGAACAGGCCGTGATAGACGCCGCGCAATGTCGCGGTGGCGGGCGCGTCGCTGTTGGTGACGGTGAGCATGCCGTCGATGAGCCGGAAGTCGTAGTTGTTGTCGCTGCCGCCGGTGAGCATGATTGGATAGCGGTCCGGTGGGCTGACGGCATTGGCATCGGTGTGTGCGACGGGTGGGGTGTCGAGGACCGCGCGAGTGTCGGCACCGAGGAAGCCCGAGCAGGTGAAGGTGAACGCGGGATTCGCCGCACCGCACGGGCGGGATTGGTCGTTGGCGATGATGGTGAGCGAGGCCTTCTCGATGGTGAATGTGAAGGTGTTGGTTGCGCGGAGTTCGGGGCTGCGTCCGTCACCGGCGATGGCGCGGACAGTGTATTCGCCGGCGGCGGTCGGCGTGCCGGCGAAGGTGCGCGTGGCGGCGTTGAAGGTGATCCCGGGCGGCAGACCAGCGGCGGAGTAGCGCAGCGGGTCGCCGTCAGGATCGATGAAGACATTCGTGGCGAAGGTGAACGAGAAGGGCACGCCAAAGGAGCCGGTCTGGTTTGGAAGTTCGACCATGATTCCCGGATTGTCGTTGATCGTGCTGTTATCGATAAGAATCAAGGTCATGGCAGTCAGGTTGGAAGATCCGCTGGTGCCGGGATCCATGCCGGAATGTCCCAGATCGTCGATCTCGACGAGGAACCCGCTTGGAGTTTGAGGAGAGCTGGCCGATTGGAAGAAGACGTTGGTGGAGGCGAGGTAGGTGTTGAGACTTGAGATCGTGCCCGAGAGGCGGACGCTACTAAGTAGCATGCCGAAAATGGGATGGTTCACGTTGGAGACGATTACCCCGCTGCTGTTGGTCGCGGTAATCGTGCCCACAGAAAAGAAGTAGATTTCAACTTGGTTCGTTCCCGCATCCACGTCACCCACGGTCAGCCCGAGGATCGGACTCGGGATGCTGTTGGTGATCTTCAATATCGTCGGGCCGGTGATGGTGGGCGGGTCGTTGACGGGTTGGAGTGTCAACGTGACGGTGGCAACGGCGGAGGTGAGCGTCCCGTCCGTCGCGATATACGTGAAGCTGTCCGCGCCGGTGAAATTCGTCGCGGGCGTGTAGCTGAATGTGCCGTCGATGTTGAAGCTCAGCGCGCCATTGGTGGTGCTGTGAACCAGCGTGGCGGTGAGAAGGTCGGCGCGCGCGTAGGTGTCGTTCAACAGAACGCTCGTGCCATCGAACACTTCGTCTTCGATTGGCGCAAACGCGTCGGCATGGGCGATGGGTGGCGTGGTATCCACGAGGACGCCGCTCAGCAACATGTTGCTGCCGAAGTCGAGCTGCGCGTTGTTCCCGGCGAGGTCGCGGAGCGTGCCGCCGTTGAGATCGATGAGCCGCGTCAGGATGATTCCATTCGTCGCCATGTCGCCATTCCGCACGACGTAACGGAACGTGAGAATGTTGCTCCCGCTGCCGGAGACGTACGACGCGTGGGCGTTCGTGCTGTCGAGCGTGAGCGCCAGGCGCGGCAGGCCGCCGTTCGTGCCGACCGCGATGTCTTCGGTGAAGAGCACGTCGAAATCCAGCTCAGCACCGAGCGAATTCCAGCCGGGCGGCACCGCCAGCAGCGAGAGCACTTGCGGCTCCACCCCGTCCACGATGATCCCGTCCGTCGGGGGCTGGGCGATGAATCCGGCGAAGGCGTTGCCCTCGGCGTCCTCGATAGTGGCTCCGCCGAATCGGACCAGCAACGAGACGTACAGAGCCGTTGACCGGTCGCCAGGTTGCACGGTGTAGCGGAAGACGAGGTTCGTCGTGCCGCTGCCCGAGCGATAGACCGCCAGGCGTTGGGTGGCCCCCACCAGCACCTCGAGGTCCGGGACGCCACCGTTGGTGTTCACCGTCACCGGCTCCGACATCTGGATGGTGAAATCAAGCGCGTCACCTGCGCCGTAGTAGCCCAGCGGCGGCAGGACGACCCGCGGGGAATAGGGAATGATCAGGATTTCCGCTGTCTCCACGGCGACTTCATTGGTGGCTGTGCCGGTGTCTCCGGGGTCTGTGCCCGTGTGGCCGTGATCGTCCAGCGTGACGGTGTAGGTGAGGTTCGTCGTGATGTTCCCGGGTACATGGAAGAGCATCGCGCCATAGTCGAGATACGTTGTGAGGTTGGAAACGGAACCGACCAGCCGCACGAAGCGCGGGTTCAACGCATTCGTCACCGGGGTAGTTCCCCCGTAGCTGATCGCGCTCAGAGAGCCGTCGGAAAAAACGATCTCCAGACTCACCAGATTGGTGCCCACTTCGTGATCATCGATCATGATCCCATTCAGTGCTTGCACGGATCCGGGTATTGCCGTCACTGCAGGAGGATACACGTGGGGCGCATCGTTCACCGGCGTCACCGTCAGCGTCACCGTCACCACCGCGCTCGTGCCGGAACTGTTCGTGGCCTGATACTGGAAGCTGTCCGTGCCGTAGTAATCGGGCGCGGAATGATACGAGAAGCTCCCGGAGGCTGTGAGATCGAGCACGCCCTGCATCACGTCGGTCACGAGGCTGGCCCCGAGGGGTTCGCCGTCGCCATCCACGTCGTTGGCCAGCACGCCGCTGACCGCGAAGTGATGCAGGATCGTATCCTCCGCCACCGAGTACGCGTCCGCCACCGCCACCGGCGCATCCTCCACCGATTCGATGCGGAGGATGAACCACTGCGCATCGCTCATGTCATCGCCACCGTTGGCCGTGCCGCCGTTGTCCATCACCACGACGGAGACGGTGGTGGTGCCGTAGGCGTTGGGTGCGGGCGTGAACGTGAGCGTGCCGCTCGCGCTGATCCCGGGCTGGACGCTGAAAAGGTTTGTGTCCGCCGCGGTGACGACGAACGTGACGGTTTGCGATGCTTCCGCAGCCGGACCGACGGCGATGTTCGTCGCGGCCCCGGTGAGGGTGAAGGCGCCGGAGTCCTCCGTGACCGTGATCGGTTGCAGCAACTCCGCCACGCGGGCCAGGGCGAACATGGTGCCGCCACTCACGTCAAAGACCTTGGTCAGGCTGGGTGCCGTCGCGTTCAGAGTCGCGGTGCCCCAGGCGACGAGCGATCCATCGTCGCGCACGGCGAGTCCACCAAAGCCCGTCGCGCTGATGGCGACGATGTTAGTCAGGTGCGCCGGCGGTGAAGATTGGCCGTTGCCGTCATGCCCCCACGCGCTGACGGTGCCGTTGCTGTGCAGAGCGACGCTGTGAAAATTCCCCGCCGCGATGGCGCGCACTCCGGTCAAGCCGCCGGGCTGATTAAGCTGGCCGAGGAAATCGCTCCCGTAGGTCTGCACCGTCCCGTTGGTGAACAGCACGACGCCGTGGTTGCCACCGAAGGCGATGTCACGGACACCGGTCAGGTTCGAAGGCGGATAACTGGCCAATCCCCACAGCGCCAGCGTTCCGTCGGCGCGCACCGCCGCCGAGATTTGGCCACCCGCCGCGATGGCGACGGCGTTCGTCAGGTCGGGCGGCGCGTTGGTCACGCCATACTCATTCTTGCCCCAGGCGACGACCGTCCCGTTGCTCAACAACGCCATGCTGTGATACGTGCCGGCGGCGATTGCGGCGACATTCGTGAGGCCGGGCGGGACGTTCGTCTGGCCGTCATCGTTGAGACCCCAGGCGACGACGGTGCCATCCGTCCGCAAGGCCAGCGCGTGCTCAAACCCCGCGCTGATGGCGGCGATATCGCCCAGGCCGGATGGCAGATTCGTCTGACCCGAATCGTTCGCCCCCCACGCCACCACGGAGGCGGAGTTCGTCTGGAGATGGCCAACGGTGAGGGTGAAGCCGGGCGTGTCGTTGACGCCACGAACGGCAACATAGATGGCGACGAGGTTGGTGCCGCCGTCCCCATCGGAGAGCGCGAACAACACATTGCGCAGCGTCTCAGTGGGAGCTTCGCTCAGATTCTCGTACGTCAACGCCCGGGCCAGCGCCTGCACCCGCGCCGGAGTCGCGTTCGTGTTCAGCGCCACCGTCAGAGCTTCTCCGTCGCTGCCGCTGGCGGTGATGGTGCCGATGACCACATTGCTGACGCCGACCGAACTGCCCGGCGTGAGCGCCGCCGACAGCGTGACCACGCCGTTGGTGTCGAGGCTCAAGACGTCTTCCGCCGGCTGTCCGCCGCCCACAATGTCCGCGAGCAGAAGACCTCCCGCAAAATCCGCCGAGTCCGGGTCGGTAATCGTGCCATTCTGGCCGGCATTCATGAACACCGGCGCGCTGTTCTCAAAGTAGGTGTTAGTCGTGCCGGACCAGGCGAGCATGACCGGCTCATCGTTCACGAGCGTCAGGGTCAGCGCCACGATGGCGTGGTTCGTCCCCATGCCGCCTGCGCCCGTGAAGCCTCCGTCACTGATGCCGATGGTGAGGGTCACGTTCGTCGTGCTGTCATCCGAGACGAGGGCGAGGAAATTGGTCTCGCCGATCAGGAAGTTGTTGATGGCTGCCGCCGTTCCCCGGATCCGGGAGACGGCATTGGTGCCGTTGGCGACGACGCCGGGAAACGGCAGGACGGTGGTGGAGATTCCGCCGAGGGAGAGTTCCAGCGTGACGAGCAGCTCATTCGTCCCGGCGTCCGCATCCGCCACGGTGAAGGCCGGGATGACGAAGTAGGTGTGCTCGGTAATTCCAAAGTCCGCCGGCGGCGCAATCGTGGGCGCATCGTTCACGCCGGTGACGCCGAGCGTCACATTGGCCGAGGCCAAAGCTCCTCCGGAATCCATCAGCAACACGACGATCGTGCGGTTGGTGGTGACCGGTGTCGGGGATGAGTTCGTGAAGGACACGGCCCGGACCAGCGCCTGCACCAGAGCGGGCACGGCGTTGCTGTTCAAGGCGACCGCCAGATGCGTGCCGCCCTGACCCAGCGCGCTCAAGGTGCCGACCGTCGTTCCGCTCACCCGAACGGGAGCGCCGTTGGTCGCGCCGAACGGCAACTGCACCCCGCCGATCAGATCGAAGAACAATGTGTCGTCCGCCGAGGTCAGGTTGGTGATCGAGATGTCGAGAAACCCGGAGGTGAACGGCTCGGCGTCCGGATCGATGACCAGTGCGTCGCCGCCGGTATCCAGCGCGACGGCCGCTCCGGCCTCGGTGAACGTCACCACATCGCCGTCCAGGCCGGCCAACTGTGGCGTGTCATTCGTGGCGATTACCACCACGTCGCGCGTGGCGACGCCGCTGATCAGGGGTCCGGACTGGACGATTACGGTAACTGCCCGTGAGTTGGTCGTGGGAGAATCGGAGTTGTTCACGTAAGTCACTGAACGCAACGCCGACTGCCATTGAGCCAACGTGGCGGTGGAACCCGCGGAAGTCAGAGTCAACAGGCCGATGCCCGGGACGTAGCTTCCTCCAATGTTGCCCATCGTCGAACCATCGTTGGAAAAGCTCAGGCCATCCTCAGCAGAAACGAAACTGCCGGTAATATTCACCGTGGCCTGCACCAGTGTCGTGTCATCCGGATCGTTGACCTGCATGCCGCCATCCACCACCACAGGCGTGGACACCATGTCAGCGCCCTCGATGAACGTGGTCGCGCCACCGCTCATCGTCACCGTGGGCACGTCGTCCGTCGCGACAACGCTGAGCGAGACAGTTGCAACACCCAAGCTGTTGACTCCATCTGCGATCTCCACGTAAACGCTGCGCGCATTGGTGGTGGGCGTGTCACTCAAGTTGGTGTAGACCAGCGAGCGCAGGAGCGCCTCGGCCGCGTTCGTCGTAGTGGCTAAGTTCCAGTGAACGATCAGATTCTCACCCGAGGCTCCCGAGGAAATGACCGTGCCCACGTTCGTTCCATTCACACTCACCGTGCTGCCAGCAGTCATGCCCGCAGACAACGCCACGCCGCCGTTGGTGCTGAAGGCCAGGACATCCTGCGCAGAGACCAGTCCGAGAGAGATCGCCACTTGCAGATACCCGCCGTTGAACGTGGTGAAGTCCACATCCGTCACCAGCGCGTCGCCGAGGGCATCGAGCGCCACCGCCGGGCCGTTTTCCGTGAACGTCACGCTGTTCGTGTCGAGATTGATGATCTGCGGCGTGTCGTTCGTCGCCGTGACCGTGACCGTTCGAGTCGCCGGCGCGCTCACCTCGGGGCCATCGTAAACGATGAACCTGATCGTGCGCGCCGTCTCATTCGGCGCTTCCGAACTGTTCGAGTAGGTGACCGTCCGCAAGGCTGCCTGCCACTGCGCCGTCGTGGCCGTCGCTCCAGCGGAGTTGAGCGTGAGCACGCCAAGGCCGCTGTCGTAGCTGCCGGTGATGTTCCCCATCGTCGAGCCGTCGTTGGCGAACTCCAGACTGTCCTGCCCCGCCACGAAGCTCGCCGAGATGGCGACCATCGCGCTGGAGAGCGTCGCTGCCTCCGGGTTTGCGGTGATCAGTCCGGAGTCCACGCCCACGGGAGACGGCGGAGTGTTGTTCCCTTCGAGGAAGGCCGTTGAGCCGCCGCTGGTGGTGACGGAGGGAGGGTCATCCACGGGCACCACGGTGAGGATGACGGAGTTGGTCCCCGTCAAAGCGCCACCGGTGCCGGTGTTGCCGCCATCGTCGATGATCACGGTGAGGAAGACATTCGTGTAGGCATTCGTGGCCGTGAGAAAGGTCACATTGCTCCCGGAGAGGAAGGAGTTCAGGCTCGCGATCGACCCGGAGAGCGTGAGGCCGGTCGTGCCGGAGCCGCCCGCAGTCACCCCGCCGCCGCTCGTCGCCGAGAGCGATCCGGTGCCCACCGAGAATGTCGCCGTCACCGAGGCTGAAGCCGCATCCGGATCGGCGAAGGAAATCCCGGTCAACGCCTCCGCCACATCCTCCGTAACCGAGATGCTGCCGGGCGCGGAGATGCTGGGCGCATCATTCACGGCGGCAAACACAGAGCCGGTGCTGAGGAAACCACACCAAAACATCCAACCGCTGAAGAACCACCCCCAAAGAGAAAATTTTGTATTCATCGCGTGCAACCACACGGGTTGTTAACGGCAGGTGGCCTGAGTTTGTAAGTCCGAATCGTGCGGCTGGGCGCGCAACGCTCGGATGGCCGCCTTGCGATGGTAGCCCGGGAGTTGGACGGCATGGCTAAGGAGTTGATGTTTGAAGTTCCAGCCAGCCTTGGCGTTTTGGGGGCGCAATTTGGCCCGCAGTTCGTGTCTGCTTTTTGGCTCCGGTCGGGTAACACCGACTTCTGGCGCAGATCGCAAGGTTTGCCAGCCGAACAAATCCCTCCCACTTCCCGCGCAACTCAGATAGGGTAGTCAGGTCGCGACGACATTTTTAGAATGACACCAAAACTATTCTCCGAACTCGGCCTTTCCGCCGAGGTGCTCAAAGCCATCGATAAACTGGGCTTTGAACAAGCCTCCCCCATCCAGGCAGAGGCCATCCCCGTGCTGCTTTCCGGAAAGGATGTCGTTGGCCAATCCCAGACCGGCTCCGGCAAGACCGCTGCCTTCGCCGTGCCCGCCATTGAGAAGGTGGACCCGACGAACAAGGCCACGCAGATCCTGATTCTTTGTCCGACACGCGAGCTGGCCGTCCAGGTGTCCGAGGAAGTTCACAAGCTCACGATCTTCAAGCGCGGCATCCACGCTCTGCCCATCTACGGCGGCCAATCCTACGAGCGCCAGCTCTTCGGCTTGAAGCAGGGCGCGCACATCGTCATCGGCACGCCCGGCCGCGTCATGGACCACATGCGCCGCGCCACGCTGCGGCTTGACCAGGTGAAGATGGTCATCCTCGACGAAGCCGACGTGATGCTGAACATGGGCTTCCGCGAAGACATTGAGCTGATTCTCCAATCGACGCCGAAGGAACGGCAGACCGTGTTCTTCTCCGCGACGTTGCCGCGCCCCATCCAGGAGCTGATCAAGAAGCACTCGCGCGATCCGCAGAGCGTGAAGATCGAACAGAAGACCATGACCGTCTCGACGGTCGAGCAGGTCTATTACGAAGTCGATCGCCGCTACAAGATCGAGCTGCTCACGCGCCTGATCGACATCCACGATCTCAAGCTCGGCATCATCTTCTGCAACACCAAGCGCATGGTCGATGACCTCGTCGATCACCTGAATGCACAGGGCTATTCCGCCGACCGTCTGCACGGCGACATGAACCAGGCCCAGCGCGACCGCGTGATGAACAAGTTCCGCAAGTCCGGCCTCGAATTCCTCGTCGCCACGGATGTCGCCGCGCGCGGCATCGATGTGGATGACATCGAAGTCGTCTTCAACTTCGACCTGCCATACGACGCGGAAGACTACGTCCACCGCATCGGGCGCACCGGGCGGGCCGGCCGCAGCGGCATGGCGATCTCCTTTGCCGCGGGACGCGAGGCGTTCCAGATCCGGCACATCGAGCGCTTCACGAACATGCGCATCCAGCGCGGCAAGCCGCCGACTGCGGGCGAAGTCGAAGAGGCACGCGCGAACGTGTTCCTTACCAAGATTCGCGCCACGCTCAAGGCTGGCGAGTTCAAGCCGCAGGAACCTTTCATCGAGCGTTTGCTTGAGGAAGGCTTCACCTCCACAGACATCGCGGCGGCGGTGATGCATCTTTTGCAAACGGGCGAGGCTGCTCCCGCACAGCGTTCAACTCGCGACGAGGAGCCGTCGCGGCCCGAACGCCCCAGCTATCGCGAGCGCCAGGAAGATCGTTTCGATCGCGATGTCCCGCGCGAACGTCCGGCGCGCTTTGAAGATCGTCCACCGCGTCGTGAAGAATCATTCCAGCGTCCTCAACGCCCGGAACGTCCCGTGCGCCGTGACTTCAACGAGGAGCGTCCGGCCGCGCCAGCGAAGTTCGCAAAGCCCGCAGCGGAAGCAGCCCCGGTCAAACCGGCGCCGGCGCCGGCGCGCGAAGTTGGTTCGTCTGAGACTCCAGCACCGGTAGCTGCGAAGGCCCCGGCACGGAAACCGGAATTCAGTGAACGAGCGGACAAGCCTGCTCGTCCAGCGCGGCCCTACGAGAAATTGGACCGCCCTAAACGCCCCGAGCCGTGGCTCGACACGAAGCCGAAGGCCAGTCGCCGCACGCCGGGCGATCAATCGCGGCTCTTCGTCAATGTCGGTTCCGAAATGGGAGTCGGTCCGGGCGATGTCGTGGGCGCAATCCTCGGCGAGACGGGGCTGCCCTCCGGGACGGTCGGCACGGTGGATATCCGCGAGCGGCATCTGTTCGTCGATGTCGCCGCAGAGCATGCCAACGCCATCATCTCGAAGCTCAATCGCACGACCATTCGTGGTCAGCGGCTGAAGGTCAAAGTCGCGTAAGCCGGCCGTCGTTCAACGCTGCGCGATCTGCTGGATGAAGACGCGCGGCGTGACGCCGTAGATGCGCTTGAAGTGCGTCGAGAAGTGGCTCTGGTCGCAGAATCCCACCTGAATCGCGACGCTGGTGATTGATTCGTTTCCGTGCACCAGCAACCCGCGCGCATGCTCCACGCGCACGCGGATGAGATACTGGTGCGGCGCGAGTCCGGTGGATTGCTTGAAGAGCCGGGCGAAGTGGAAGGGGCTCAGCCCGGCGACCGACGCCAGTGCGGTCAACGGCACGTCCTTCGCGAAATTGGCGTGAACGAAATCCAAGGCCTGCGCCAGTTGCCGCCGGCTCAGGCCCCCGGTTGATTCACGCAAGCGCGGGACCTGCGTCGAGTATTTCGTGGCGAGATGAACCGCAACCATGGAGGCAAGGGACTCTGCGTAGCCATTGCCAACCGGACATCCGCTTTCCGCCTCGTGATCCAGTCCCATTACGAGTGACGCCAGCAACGGATCGTCAACCGCGATGGTGGGAGTCAGTTCCAATTGGCCAACCCCGCCGACTTCGTGCGCCGCGCGGGCGAGAAACCTCGGCTCGATCGAGATCATGGCAAACTCCTGGCACTGCCCGCACCGGGCCGAGATTACGGCGTAGGCGGGAATGAGGCTCACTTGCTGCGGGCGAACCTCCTTGTCAAACCTTAGCCCGGAAACGGTGCCTTCCACCTTGGCCGTGCCCTTGAGCTGGACTACGACGACGTGGTTCAGGTGATACACGCCGTCCGCTGCAAATCCAGGAATGGCGTGGCGCTCGTGATGAAAGCCTCTCCACGTCATCTTTGAACTCGAAACAACGGGCCGGTGCGGTATGGCCACGCGGGACTGCCCCGTCTTAACGTCCACCAGCAATTCTCGATTCTCAGTCATGATATTGCGCCTCTGCCAGCTTCCACTCAAATGAGATGCCTGCCTGTTACGATCGCGAAACTATTCTGACGGGCACCGCTGCAGACGCATGGAATTCGATTCCATGCGCCTCAACGGAAAGGCTGACACCAGTCGAACGGCTCCGGTTACACTCTCGTGCTTCCGGAGTCCAAGTCCGAAACGGAACCCTTGAGCGGTTGGAGAAACCTCTGGATGAAGGCGGGGTCAAACGAAGCCAGATCGCACGAGAAGCTGTTCGATGACGTCGCGTCCGACGCCGAGCTTTGGCGAGGCGTTGAGCAAATCCTCAGCGAGACATGGATACCAGTTGCGACGCATTGGATCGCCGAGGCAGGCGAGATTGATCGGCTCAATGGCTCGCTGGATGGCGGCGAGGCAGGATGCGTGCGGCTCATTGCTCCTCCTCGTCCAGCACGCTGTCAGACACGCCCGCAACGCCGGGCCGAACTGTGCATCACTCTCCAAAAGGAAACTCGGCAGCGATGTCGTCGCGCCGATTCGCCGCCGGGTTTCCGCCGTCATCGCCGCTGCGAAGTAAAGCATCGTCACCGCCGAGAACACCTCCATGTCGTGCATGTTCGCGTAGAGCGCGCCGATGAGTTCTGCCGTGATGTCGAGCTCGCGCCGCGTCTGTTGTTCGTACGCTCGCAGCCGCATCGCAAATCGTTCGGTCCCCCAATCCTCCTCCAGCGCGCCCGCGAGCCGCTCAATGCCGAGGAGCGTCAGCGGGAATCCATTTGAGAGCAGCGGATCGACGAAGCCCGCTGCGGATGGCAGCTGCGCCCAGTTCGCGCCTGCAGCCACTGAGCTGCGGAAAGCCAGCATCGGCGCATGGATGAACGGCAGATGCGGTCGCGCTTTCGCGAATTGCTCACGCACGCTCGGAAGCTGTTCGAGCAGCCGCTGCCACGCAGGTTCTCCTTCTTCAAAGCGCAATTTCCTGGCGACCTCAGCCGTCGCCGCCACGCCCGCGCTCGTCAGGCCGTTGTTGAAACGCAGAACCCAGATCCATCCGCCGTCGAAGACGTGATGCAGCGCCGCGTCATCGACGGGATACGGTGGCGTCTCGTCCGAGCGTTCCTGGGCGTCCCAGCGTTCGACCCCGGTGAAGTGCGTATAGAGCGCCTCGGTGCGCGGCAGATGTTCGAAGGCCGTTTCGCCCAGGCCCAGCGCGCGATGCAGGAAGCCGCGTGGCCCCGACGCATCGATGACAAACCGCGCTCGGATCTCCACCCGCCGGCCATTTCGATCGCCTCGAAGGATCACGCCGCCAGATTCCTCCTGCGCATCCTCCAGCTTCGTTTCATCGAGATACTCGACGCCAATCCGCTGTGCCTCGCGGACGAGGAAGTGGTCGAAGTCCGGCCGGTACCAATGCGTGTCCGCGATGGCGTCATGCGGGCTGGCGGCGACAAGAAGTTCGTTGGAGCGATCGGGCTTCGCCATCCACGGCTGGCCCATCGTGTGGTGGTAGAAGGTGAAGCCGCGCTTCAATCCACAGGCGATCTCGGGATGGTTCTGTTGCCACGTTCCCCACTTCGCCAGCGACGCGACCTCAGGCAAATCGTAGCGAAGCGCCAGTGCTTCGAGCAGCAGGTTCGCCAGCGGCGTCGAGGATTCGCCGATGGCAAAGCGCGGATGTTTCCCGCGTTCGAGCATCACGACGGAGCGTCCAAGGCGTCGCGCGATCATCGCCATCAACGAGCCGCCAAAGCCCGAGCCGACCACAGCGATGTCGAAGTCCGTGTTCACGAGGGAGCGCCGGA
>CAMCCU010000121.1 GCA_945872975.1 Pedosphaera parvula Ellin514 | reverse complement strand
GTCAGCCCGCTCACGCTCGATCACGAGTGGGCGATGAACTCTCTCCGCGAGACGGATTACTCCACCGGCACCGCCATCGGCGAAGGTCTCGCCGCCAGCCTTCAGTTCATCAAAAAGAACAGCGACCGAAGCAAGGTCATCATCCTTGTCACCGACGGTGAGAACATGCAGGGCCGTCCACCGCTGCAAATCGCGCCGTTCGTAATGCGCGATCAGGTTCGGCTTTATAGCATCATCATTGGGGCGGTCGTTGTGACACCGACCGCCGCCGCGAATCACGAATTGCACAAGGCCAGTCGCATGACCGGCGGCCAGTTCTTTCAGGCGCGCGATACCGAGACGCTCCAGAAGATTTACGAACTGATCGATCAGCTGGAAAAGAAGGCTCTGTTGCAAAAGCGCTTCGTCACCTGGCGTGAGTTCTTCCCGTGGCTTGCGGGTGCAGCGCTTGTGCTGTTGCTCGGCGATGTCACCTGGCGTGAATTGATCCGGAGGCGCATTCCATGAAGTTCGCCGCTCCTCTATTTCTTTATGCGCTGCCCGTCGTGTGGCTCACGCTGGGCGTTGGACTCTGGCTCGCTCGTAAACGACGACGTGCGTTGTTTCAACAATTTGCTGGTCCGGAATCCAAGTGGTCGGACGCTGGCTTTTCGAACAAGCGGAAGCTGTGGGACGCCGTCCTGACCTTCCTCGCCTTCACCGGCCTGATGGTCGCGCTGGCCCGTCCTTTGTATTTCCAGTTCGATGAACGCAGCGAACTGAACGGCGCGCCTTATCTCATCGCGCTGGACGCTTCGCGCTCCATGCTCGCCGCCGATGTGCGCCCGACCCGCTACAGCGCGGCGACGAACGTCCTCGACCGGTTCTTCGCCGAGACCAAGGGCGACCGCATCGGTATCGTGACGTTTGCGGGCGTTGGGTATCTCAACGCGCCGCTCACCTTCGACACCTCGGCGCTTCGCACGATTCTCAGCTACATCAACCCGCTCACGCTGACCGATCCGGGGAGCTCCATCTCTGCCGCGCTCGAACGGGCGGCGCGTTTCTTCACGAGCAACAATCTTCCACAGCGCACGCTGATCGTGATCTCCGACGGCGAAGATCTTGACGGCAAAGCGCTGACCCTCGCGCGCAAATTGCACCGGGATCACAGCATGACTGTCCACACGATTGGCGTCGGCACCGCTGCAGGCGCGCGCATTCCGTCGCAACGCGGCGGCGCGGTCATGAATGCGACGGGCTTCGCTGTGGTGACGAAGCTTGATGAGAACAACCTCCGTCGAATCGCCAACGCCGCTGGTGGACGTTACTATCGTCTCGGTGCCGACGGCGAAGGGCTGCGCCAGCTCCGCGAGGAGGTCTTGCGACCGCTGGCCGAGAAGGCGGCGCGCAGCGAATCGGAAAACTATCGCGAAGGGTTTTTCGTGCCTCTCGCCCTTGCCATCGGCGCATTGCTGGCGAGATTGTTCGTCGGAGCCGAACGTGTCGTGCGCCGCCGGCCTTTGCCGGGAATACTTCAGGAGAACAAATGAACTTGGGACTGAGCATGAAGCCAAAAGAGACGGTGGTCCGCCCGGACTTCCAGAGCTTGCCATCGCGCACCGGTTTGAATGGGCGGCTGGCGAATCCTGAAGGGATTCCATCCATCAGCCCAGCGTTGCGAGTTACGAGCTACGCCGGGTCAGGCTGGGCCAGGGGCTCCAACCCCGACGGGGTTGAATCGCGCTCGCCGCAATTGGATGCAATCCCGTTGGGGTTGAGATTTACTTCATCACTTTCCCTCAGGGTAGCTCGTGCCTCGCAACCCTGGGCTAAAGGACGTAATCCCGTTGGGATTAAGGAGGGAACCCGGATGATTGCCCGCAATGACAAGCTCTCGTGGATGCTGAAGGCGAACTGGTTGCTGGCATTTCTGGGCGCAATGCTTTTCATCTGCACCGCCCGTGCGAGCATCGACATCGTGCCGTTGCAGCAGCGACTCAATCAGGGTCAGGCGCTGGAGGTTCGCAAGGAATTGGATCAAGCTCTCTCATCCAGTCCCGAAAATCCCCACCTGCTCTATAACCGTGCTGTCGCCTCCTACGCGGCGGGGCTTTACGAGGAAGCCTTGCTCGATCTGGACTTGGTTGAGAGCGCCCGCCCTCGTTCGCTCGCGAACAAGGCCCGCTTTCAGAAGGGCAACGCGGAGTTCCGGCTCGGCTTAAACACGAGCACCAACGATCTTGAAGCCACCATTTCGCGCTGGAAACAATCGGTCGCCAGCTACGAGTCGGCCCTGAAGGAGCAGCCGAATCACGCCGAGGCGAGGAGGAATCAAGAGACGGTTCGCAAGCTCCTCAAGGATCTGCTGATGAAGACGGCAAAAGAGAATCTGGAGCGCGGCCAGCAGATGAACCAGCCCGCCGATCGGCGGATTCCACAACTGCGCAGCGCGATGGAGCAGTTTCACGACGTCACCCAGATGGAGCCTCAGGATCAGGAGGCCAAGGACGGCGAGCAGCAGGCGAAGGATTTGCTCGCGAAAGCTCTCGATGAAGATGGAACGCGCAAGACGTTGGCCAACCAGATGGTGATGCCCGCGCCCAATGAACCCATGATGATGCGGCCGGATGTGAAGCAGATTCAGGAGGGCGTAAACATGCTGGAGGACGCCACGGCGTTGAAGCCCGAGGACAAGCAGATTGCCCAGCATCTTGAGGAAGGTCGCGAGCGTCTGGCTAACGCGCTCACGCTCCAGGCGCAGATGTACCTGGCCATCGAGCCGCGCATCCCGCGCGTGGACGACAAGCTGGGCATCCTGCGCATGGCGTTGGAACACGTCGAAAAGGCTCTCGAACAAAAGCCGGATCATCAGCTGGCCAAGCAGGTGTTGGAGCAGGTGAAGCAACGGCTGGCGCAGCTTCACGAACAGCAGGGCGACCAGATGGACCAGCGGTCGGAGAACGCGCCGTTGGAACAACAGGCGCAGGATTTGAGCACGGCGCTGGATCATTTTCAGCAGGCCAGCGCGTTGCAGCCGCAACAGCAGCAGTTGCCGCAGAAGGCGAAGAAGACGCAGGAAAGGCTGGAGCAGGCGCTGGAACAACTTGGCGACAAATTGATGAAGAAACCCGGCGAAGGAGAATCGCTCGACGAAGAGGCGATGCGGTTGCAGGGCGCGGAGCAGGCGTTGAACGAACTGCAAGGACTGAAGCCATCGAAGAAGACGGGCGAGAAGGCGCAGCAGGTCGGCGAGGAACTGGGCAAGGTCCGGCAGAAACTTGGCGAGAAAGGGCAGCCGGAGATTCCGCAACCGGGCGGCCCCGGACAGCCCCCGATGCCGACTCAGCCGCAGAACGATCCACAGTCGATGCCGATGGATGCGCCACCGAAGCTAGACACGCCGGGGGCCAAAGGGCCTTACCAATCGCCCGCGATGAACCGGAACCTGCGCGACTATTGAATTGAACCGCCATTGGGTCGCGTGCTTCCGGCTTTACCGCGCGCTGGGCAGGGTTCAATCTATCGCCAACAACATGTCCGAAGCACCACTTGAGAGACCCAAGCGCCGTCCCAGATACAAGGGTTCGCATCCGCGCCAGTTTCACGAGAAGTATAAGGAGCTGAATCCCAGCCGTTACGCGGAGGATGTAGCGAAGATTATCGCCTCGGGAAAGACACCGGCTGGAACCCATCGCTCCATCATGGTGCGAGAAATTTTGGAGGTTCTGGCTCCGAAACCAGGCGAGGTGGCAGTGGATGCGACGCTCGGCTACGGAGGGCACGCGGCTGAGTTGCTCAAAGCTGTTCTGCCGGGTGGAACGCTGCTGGCGCTGGACGTTGACCCGATCGAACTACCGAAGACCGAAGCGCGGCTTCGTGGGATGAATTTTCCCGCCGAAGCACTGATGGTTCGGCGAAGCAATTTCGCCGGGCTGTCGCGTGTTCTCACGGCGGAAAATATCGAAGGTGCGGACGTGTTGCTCGCGGACCTTGGTCTTTCGTCCATGCAGATCGATGATCCGGCGCGTGGTTTTACTTTCAAGAGATCTGGTCCGCTGGATTTACGGATGAACCCGCAGCGCGGCCAGCCCGCCTCGGCATTTCTCGCGACGTTGGATGCGTCGGAACTGGCGCAGCTTTTGGAAGCCAACGCCGATGAGCCCCACGCGCTGGCGCTGGCGCGCGCCATCGTTGCGAAGCAGCAGCGCGCGCCGATCACCACCACGACCGCGCTTGCCGAAACCGTGGCTGAGGCTTTGCGCTCTTCGCCCAGCGGACATGGCGGGCAGGATTTTGATCCATCAATCCGGCGTGTGTTCCAGGCGCTGCGCATCGCGGTGAATGATGAGTTCGGGGCGCTCGATACATTCCTGCGCCTTTTGCCAGGCTGCCTGAAGCCCGGCGGGCGCGTCGCGATGCTCACGTTTCACTCTGGGGAAGATCGCCGGGTGAAGCTGGCGTTCAAGGACGGCGCGCGGTCCGGTGACTACTCGCGCATCGCCGAAGAAGTGGTGCGCCCTGGCGCGGAAGAGCTTCGCGCCAATCCCAGATCGGCTTCTGCAAAGTTGCGCTGGGCTGTCCGCAGTTGAGTTTTGTTTGCAATTAAAATGATTCTCGGCAATGTCTGGCCGCAGAACATGATGTCAGATCCCGATTCAACGCCGTCCGCCGCGTCTCCTCAAGGTGCAACCCCCGCTCGTCGCCGTCGCTCCCGTGGCGGCCGCGGTCGTGGTCGTGGTATCCGTGGCCCCCGTCCCAACCCGACCGGTGATGCGCCTGCCAACGCGGCTGCTCCCGATACCGATGCCGATGTGGAGGATAACTCTCCTGAGTCAGCCGAAGATATGGCCGAACCGACGCTTGCGCCGGCTCAGGATGCACCGCATGAAGTAGCAGGTGATGCCGAGTCGATTCAGCAGCAGGATGAGGAGCGCTATTTTTCACCGTCGCCCGATGGAGAGGGAGAAGAGCCGCATGCCGAACCGATTGTTGAGCAGCGCGAACAGCGTCCGCCGCCGGTGCGCGAGGAACGTCAGGAACGCCCGGCGCAACCGCAGCAACTGCCGCTGCGCCCCTTTCAGCCCGCACAGCCGGCGACCATTCGCAAAGCCGTGGACGAAGTGATGGAGGTCATCACGGCATTGCGCGAGTCGCTCGATCAACTGGACGAGCTCCTCGAACTTCTCGAAGAAGCCGAGCGCCAGAAGACCACCGACGAGCGCGAGATCGAGGCTCTTCGTCAACAACTTCGCCGCTTCCAACGTCCACCAGAGGAAATTCAGCGCGCGCGTCCGCCGATGCCGCCGCCTCAACAAGCCGGTCAACGTGATCAGCGTCGTGATCAGCGCGATCCTCGTGACCAGCCGCGCGGTCAGCAACGTGACCGTGGTCCGCGCGATCAGCGCGACCCACGGGATCAGAGAGATCGCCGCGGTCCACGTGACCCGCGCGATGTTCAGCGAGGACAACCTTCGCAGAACAACCCGGCTCCGGCACCTGCTGCGGAGCAACAAGTAAAAGCCGAATCTCAAGCCCCGGCGCCCAGCGCCCCGGAATTGCCACCCACAGCCCATGGAAGCGACGTCGGGGGTCCGAGCTGATCGTTGGCTCTGGGCGGTGCGGCTCTACAAGACACGGAGTCTCGCGGGCGCGGCCTGCGAGGCCGGTCACGTCGAGATCAACGGCCTGCCCTGCAAACCAGCGCGCACCGTTCGCATCGGCGACGTGCTGAACGTGTTCGCTGGTGAAATTCATCGAACAGTCAAAGCGGTTGGCGTGCTCGAAAACCGTGTCGGAGCCAAGCTTGTGGCGCATTATCTCGAAGACCTCACGCCTGCTGCGGAATATGAGAAGGCGCGGGCGAAACAGTTTACTCCCGCCGGAATTCGTCCCAAGGGTGCTGGGCGCCCCACCAAGAAGGAGCGCCGCACGCTGGGGAGTTTTTTCGGCACGGAAGAATAGCCCGATCCATTTCGTTCAACCCTGACACCCCTTGGCCAGATCCAATCATATCGAACTCGGTGACGGAACGACGATTCAGATCCTGCATGAGGATCGTTCCGTCATTGCGATCGACAAGCCTCCCGGCTGGATGCTTGTCCCCCATACGTGGCAGAAGACGGATCGAAATCTTCAGGCGGCCATTGTTTCATCGATCGCGGGAGGCGACTTCTGGGCTCTCTCGCGAAACTTGACGTTCCTTCGCCACGTCCACCGGCTGGACGCGGAGACCAGCGGCGTTCTTCTCTTTGCACGCAGCATCGGCGCGGTGGAGAGCTACGGGCGGCTCTTTGAATCCCGGCAGATGGCGAAGTCCTATCTCGTCGTGGTCCACGGCACTCCGCGCGCCCAGGAATGGACCTGCAACGATCCCATCGCTCCGGACCCGAAGGAGATTGGCCGGATGAAAGTCGATTTCCGGGAAGGCAAGAACGCCGAGACGCACTTCCGGGTTCTCCAGGCGGGACCGAAGACCACGTTGCTTGAGGCGCAGCCTGTGACCGGCCGTACTCACCAGATTCGCATTCACTTGCTGGCGGGAGGACATCCGGTGGTGGGCGACGAACTCTATGGGCCGGTCACCAAAGGGGCATCGAAAGGGAAGGCCCGGCTTGGTCTGAGATCAGTTTTCCTCGGCTACAAAGATCCGTTCACTCGGCGCCCGATCCGCATCGAGGCACCGGCTGGCGAGTTCCTGCGCGAGTTCAATTTCGCGCCGCTGACGAAGGGTTGACGGATTCAACCGGGCGGTTGGGTTTCCCTTACACCTGTCCGAGCGTCAGGCGGCGGCGGACATTTTGAGGTCGGCGAAAATGATGACGCCGGCACCCGTTTGAAGGAGGCTTTGGACTTGGACCTGGACGGATTGGCCGACCAGTTCCTGGGCGGCGCTGATGACGATCATGGTGCCGTCGTTGAGGTAGCCAACACCCTGTCCCTTGTCTTTGCCTTCGCGGGCGACGCGGACGTTGAACATGTCGCCGGGGAGGACGGAGGGTTTCAACGCAGCGGCAAGGGCGTTCAAGTTGACGAAAGGAACGGACTGGAGCTCGGCCACTTTGCCGAGGTTGAAGTCGTTGGTGTAAAGCTTCGCGTCGAGGACGCGGGTGAGCTTGAGCAGCTTGGCATCGACTTCCTTTTCCTCGGGGAAATCCATGTCATGCACGCGCACTTCGCAGCGCGGGTTCTGGCGGATGCGGTTCAGCATGTCGAGGCCGCGCCGGCCGCGCGCCCGGCGGATGGAGTCCTGCGAATCGGAAATGAACTGCAGCTCGCGAAGGACGAACTTCGGCACCACAATGACGCCTTCGACGAAGCGGCTTTCAATGAGATCGGCGATGCGGCCATCGATAATCACGCTGGTATCGAGCACGATTTGGTTCTCGGGCTTGTTCTGCGAACGAAACCGGATGTAGGGGATGAGCAGCGCGAAGTCTTCCTTGTTGCTGCGCATCGCGAGAATCATCCCGATGTAGCCGAAGCCAAGAAACATCGTGAGCCGCAGAAGCCAGCGTGTTCTCTCATCCGCGAAGATGAAAAGGTCGGTGCGGTCGATCATCCCGGCCACCACTGTCCCGAGCATCAGGCCGAAGGTGGCGGCGGAGAAAGCTCGGAGCGAGAAGCCCTTGAGCATCTCGTCCAGTGCGATGAGCAATCCGGCCAGCCCGAAGCCGATGACGCTGCCATAGATGCCGCCATGGATAATCTCGGAGCGGTACTGGCTTACAGCGTAGCCCGCCACCGTACAAAGCAGCAGGAAGAAACTTCTGATGACCCAAAGTGACATACGTAGTCAGACAGTTATCGGTGGAAAAAACGGGCGCTCAATGAGCTTTCTTAGGGGGTTGGATTTCCGGGGACCACATCCGCCCCGCTGGTGTTCGGCGCGTCCTCGCGCCGGACACGAACGCTCGGGAATGCACTAAACTGTGGGTGTCGTCGTTCCCGCGAGGGCGCGACCCACTGCGCCCGAGGCGGGCGCGATCCCCGTGCTGAATGAATTGTTCCGGCTAAGCAGGAGCTGGCGGGAAAAATCGCTTTCCTGCGAGGGTGGGCTTCCCGATAAGCTCCAGTCCAATGAATCAATCCGTCAAGCAGGTACGCCGAGCCGAGTCGGCTGCGGGGCCGACCGATGGCCGAAAAGCTCAAACACATCAGGGCAAGGGTCAGGGCTGCCGTGGGGTGCCGACGCGGTAAAAGCGGTTGGTGGTCCAGCTGGGGTCAGCCACGACTTCGATCCGGTTGGTTGGAAGGGCGACGAAGTCCGCCAGTTTTGACCAGGACGCCGTGGGCAGCAAGTCGCTGAACTGAATCGTGTAGGTGCGATTGGACACTGCGGCAAACCGGAGCGTGGCTGCGCCAGGCAGAATCGATTGTTCGATGCGCAGGTAGCTGGCCGGATCGGCCGGATCCGTGCCAGCCCGATACTCGGCCCGGTTGCTGATGCCGTCGCTGTCCTGGTCGAGAACCGCATCCGTCGCGTTGTTGGGGTCGAGGCCGAGGGCGTTTTCGACGCTGTCGGGAATGCCATCGCGATCCGTGTCCGCCAGCGTGGTGATGTAAAAGGGCACGCTGATCGTGAGATTCGTGGAGGCCCGGTTGGTCACCACCACACGGTAGGTGGCACCCGTCACAGCGCCCGAAGCGATGTTGTTGGAAGGATAGACGAAGAAGTTGGTCTTCGAGCTGTCACTGAGAAAGTTGACGACGGTGGATCCCGCGCGCCACTGGTAGCCAAAGGGTGGGGGCCAGCCGTTGCCAAGGACGGCGCTCACCGGAAACGAGCTGCCCGCCACGACGGTCTGGGTCTGGTTGAGGAGAGGGATCAGGATGGTCGGCCGGACCAGCGGATACAGCGTGGCGCTCGGACTAACGAGGGTGCCTGCCCCGTCCGTCAGGGCGCACGAGTAGTCGCCGAAGTCCGCCATGGTGACGTTGCTGATGATGAGGGTGGTGGCGTAGATGTTCGAGTAACGGAGCGAGGGCAGGAGATTGGTGCCGTTCATCCGCCATTGGAAGGTCAGGGGTGGGTTCAAGGTCGTGGCCGCGATGCGGAATATCGCATTGGTGTTGGGGGCGACATCGACTCCGGGATCCGGTCGTACGCGGACGTCAATGTTCGTGGGGCTCTGGGTGATGACGGCCGGCTGAAGGACGGTGAGGAAGGCGTTGCTGCTGCTAGCAAAACTGATCCCGTTAAAGACAACGCAGCGATAGTTGCCCTGCTGGCCCACCTGAATATCGTTAAGGATCAGCGAATCGCTGGTGGCGTTGGGGATGGCCGAGGAGCCGAAGAGCCATCGAAAGGAACGTGGCCCATCGCCCGAGACGGCGACGGTGAACAGGGTGGAACGCCCCGCGCCGCCCAAAACTGTCTGGTTTTGTGGGTGCGATGTGATCGACGGGCTGCCCGGGATTCCAGATTCGTAGCCGGACGGGATCGTGCTGATCGCGATGACCGCCAGCAATGCGTTGCTGCTCTCAGTCGAGCCGGCGGCATTGAAGACGGCGGCCTGGTACGATCCGGCGTCGCTGAGCTGGAGGTTGGTCAGGATGAGCGTCCGGTTCGTTGCGCCGTCGAGGTTCGCTCCGTTCGCGCGCCACTGGTAGAACAGCGGTTCGGTGCCTGACGCGTTCACGCTGAACGCTGCGAGGCCGAAGGTGGCGCTCGTGCGCGACACCGGCTGGCTCGTGATGACTGGCGGCGTGCCGGTGAGACCGTGGGCGCCAGGCGTGGGCGAGGCGGCGGTCCAGTTGATGGAATCGTCGCCGTACTCCCCCGGCGTAATGCGTTGGAGGGAGGCGCCCGCGCCGTCGGCGGCCAGCGGCCAGGGCTCGCGGTCGTTGTAGCGAACGGTGTCCATCGCGTAGTAAAGGATGCCGTTCGTCGACGGAAGGTTGGGGGCCAGGAGTTCGAGTTGCTCGCCGCTGTCCTGCAGGCTGCCGGGGTATTGGAAGATGGCGACCGCCGCTGGAACGTTCCAGCGGGTGCGGAATGAGTTGGAGGCGTCGTTGACGAGCAGGAGACGGCCGTGAGCAGGGAGTATGACGCCGAGTGGGAGCGTGTAGCTGAGGCCATTGATCTGCCAGGAATTCGTCGGGTTGCCCGGCTCGCCTTGAAACAGGGGGACGGGTGTGTCGGTGAGGTTGAGGAGTTCCAGGAACTCGTCGGTGTTGGCGGGCGGATGATAGTGGATTTCATTGATGACGACCGGGCCGACGCGGGGGCCGGAGTTGCTGGTGCCCAAGGTCGGAGTCAGCTGAGTTGGGAACTGTTCCTGCCCGTCGCTGGTGACGTAACGGCCGAACGTCGAGCCCTGTTTCGACGGGCCGAAGGTAAAGCTGGTCGCGTAGCCCGTGAGGTCGCCTGCGACATCCGCGGAGAAGAGCCAGAGCGACTCCCCTTGTGAGCTGAGCCCAAAGCTTCCGGGCGTGCCGGGCAGAGAATTGAACTGTGATTCGCTGAACACCACGTAGCCGCCCGAAGGAATGCTCGTGCCGGGAGGGATTCGGTATTTCTGCGGGAGAGACGGGTCATCCGTCAGCCACCAGTCGCCGATCTCGGCGAGACCCGGGCCTGGGTTGAAGAGTTCGATGGCGTCCTGACCCGGCGGGAACGGGTGGGTCATGACCTCGTTGATCACCACACGCGCAATCGCCAATTGCGGGTCGGGGGCCCCAGGTGTCCCGCCGTATCGCCAACTGGGCCTCCAGTAGGAGGGATTGCCGACGTCAGCGACTGCGGCGTACTCGTTGACGGCCTGGAGCGAGAAACCCTGTCCGTCGGTTGCTGGATGCTGGGTTGTCGGGTAGCTGAAGTCCGCGATGACTCCATCCAGGTAGTCGACGAGGGTGAGGTGATTTCCGGCGTTGTTCAAGCGGCCCTCGTAGACGCCGGCCACTGGTTTCCCTGAGCCGTAGCGGGCTTGGAAAGCGGCGGCGTTCCGGACGAGCACCACGTATTGGGCGGGAGCCAGAAGGGCCACGGAACCGGTGCTGAAATTGAACTGAATGCCGTTGGTGAAGCGCACTTGGTAGAGGTCAACGATGTTGGTGCTGATATTCCTCAGCTCGACAAATTCAAAGTCCTCGTCGGTGAAGTTGGTGTTCACCAGCAGTTCGGCGACGGTTGGTCCCTGCGGGTGATAGTGGATCTCCGTGATGGCGAAGTTGGTCGCATTGGCGGGTACGCTGTTGACATAGAAATGGGCCATGGTCGGCCCGCTCCAGTTCGTCACTCCATACTTGTTGGTGATCCCGAAACTGCGCGCGATGACTGTCCTCGAGTCGTTCAGGATCAGAGTGCTGCCGGCAAGCTGGGTGGCAGATGGGGACGGACCGCCGCCGCTGGCGCGTGGATCGGTGCCGTCCAACGTGTAGTAGATGCTGAGGCTGCCGCCGTTGGTCAGGCGCAACGATGTTCCTGCGGGAACGATGCCTGAACCGAGGCTGAATTGGACGGGCGCCGGGAATTGCGCGTCCATCCACAGCAGGCGGCCTTGGCTCCAGTTCTTGATGTGCTGGATGTGTATGGGCCAGGTCTCGGTGGCAATGTTCATGAAGTTGGCCAGGCCACTTTGGAATCCAGTCGTCACGCTCCCGAGGGTTTGCCAGCGAGTGAAATTTCTGGCCTGTGATTCCAGGACTTGCGCCGCATAGCGATCCACGCGCCTGTTCCACTGGTCCTGGCGGAGCGAGGTGCGACGGAGTTCCTGGTAACGATCCACCCAGCGCTGGCTGAAGTCCGAGTCGGCCAGCAAACGTTCGTACATCGGGAAGGCGCCATTTGGCGTCGTGCGATCAGACTCCAGAATGTTCCAGTAAGGTTCTGCGCTGGGATTCGTGGTGTAGGTCCAGTTGTTGGTGCGCCAGGAATCAAAGCAGCAGGAGATGCCGAAGCTGAGATTGTAGTCCCAGAGCGGTCCTTCGACCAGCTTGTCACCGCGTGCCTTCCAGAGGTAGGAGCTGCGGACGTAGGCATCTTGCGCGTGGGTCAGTTCGTTGATCAGCATGTAATGGATGACCGAGTCCTCATCAATGTAAGATCGGAACCCGTTGGTGGGGTTCCTCCAGTTTGGGCTCATGACGACGCTTCTGAAGGTATTCATGTACGAACTGATCCAGGCCAGTTGCTGGGGCGTGGGCAGCGGTGCGTTGGGGTCGGCCACTTCAAGGGTACGCCAACCCGAGAGCACCGGACCCTGGGTCGCATCCTTTTCAAACCGCAGGATGTAACCGCCCGTGATGTTGGGTTCGGTATTGTCCGTGGCCACAAGCTTGCCCGCGTTGACCCGGTTCTT
>CAMCCU010000120.1 GCA_945872975.1 Pedosphaera parvula Ellin514 | reverse complement strand
CACATGACGAACATTATTTGGACCGAAGCCTCCCTCGACCGTGCCAAATGGGGCTACTCCACTTGGACGGCGTCCAACAAGCCGCTCAATGTCGCGATGAATGAACTGTTCAATGAGTTCATCAACCTGCGCCGGATCCATTTCAGCGGGACGCACAGCGTCACCAACACCGCCAAACCCATCGGCATCACGCCGACGAGCAATGCCGGCATCCCTCTGTCGCAGCCGGCCAACGCTGTAATCAAAATCTTTTCTGTGGAGGCCAATCCTTCCAGCGGCAACCAGTTGCAGGAATACATCTGCGTCACGAACCCCACGCCCAACGCGCTCGACATCTCCGGCTGGAAAATCAGCGGTGCCGTGGACTTCACCTTCCGGCCTGGCACGATCCTTCCGACCAATCTCCTGCTCTACGTCGCGCGTGATTTGAACGGCTTCAAGACCCGCACCACCGGCCCGCGTCGCGGTCAGGGTCTGTTCGTCATTGGCGGCTATAAAGGACAGCTCTCTGCGCGCGGCGAGACCATCGTCGTCACGGACCCCAATGGCCGCCAGGTGGACAGCTACACGACGCCCGACGCGCCGAGCGACGCGCAAAAGTATCTGCGCTTGACGGAGATCATGTACAACCCCTCGCCGCTGATCGGGAACACGAACGACGCACAGGAATTTGAATACATCGAGGTGAAAAACATTTCAGGCAGCGTCACGCTCGACCTCGCTGGAGTTCGCTTCGAGGGAGGCATTGACTTCGCATTTACCGGCAGCGCCATCGCCAGTCTTGCACCGGGCGCTCGGGCGCTCGTGGTAAGAAACTTGAACGCAACCACCGCTCGCTATGGCGCTGGATTGCCTCTGGCTGGCCAGTATATCGGGAACCTCGACAATGCCGGTGAACGCATCCGCCTCCTGGATTCTGTGAACGAGGAGATCCTCGATTTCGGCTACAACAACAAGTGGTATCCCGTCACCGACGGCCTGGGATTCTCTCTGGTGGTGTTGGATGAAAATGCCCAGCCGGACGACTGGGACAACAAGCGGCAGTGGCGGGCCAGTGGCCAGGTGAACGGCTCCCCGGGCAACAACGATCCCGCTCCGCCGACCTTCGCGCCCGTGGTGGTCAACGAGGTTCTTTCCTCGTCCCTGTTTCCGCAGGTGGACTTCATTGAATTCGAAAATCCCTCTGCCAGCGTTGCCGACATCGGCGGTTGGTTCATATCAGACGACAAGTTTACGCCGAAGAAATACCGCATTCCCAACGGAACGACCATTCCAGCGGGCGGCTTCGTTGTCTTCGACGAATCGCAGTTCAACGCCGGCGGCACGGGCTTTGCCTTCAGTTCCAGCAGCGACGAGGCGTGGATATTTTCCGGCGACGGGGCGGGCGAACTGACGGGCTACGCGCAAGGCGTGAGCTTCGGCGCGGGCGAGGTGGGTGTTTCCTTTGGGCGCTACACGAACAGCGTGGTGAAGATAGACTGCGTCACCAACAGCCCCACTGACATTCGTTGCACCACGAATTACACCGTTCACTTCGTCGCCCAGGCTGCGCAGACGCGTGGTGCCGCGAACTCTTTGCCGAAGGTCGGCCCCATCGTGATCAGCGAGATCATGTATCATCCGAGGGACATCGGGGCGATTGACAACTCCGCGGACGAGTTCATCGAGTTGCACAACATCTCCGGCGCGACGGTGCCCCTTAACGACCCGGCGTCCCCGACGAACACTTGGAAGGTCACCGAGATGGTGGACTACACGTTCTCGCAAGGTCAGTCGATTCCGGCTGGCAAGTATCTCCTGGTCGTCAATTTCGACCCGTCTGATGTTGCGACATTGGCAGCATTCCGGGCGAAGTACGGTCTGGCCACGGATGTGCAGGTCTTCGGACCTTACTCCGGCAAGCTCGACAACTCAGGCGGTCGAATCGAACTGAAGAAGCCTGGCGTCGCTACTACCAACGGCACGCCTTACATCATCGCGGATGAAATCGAGTACAGCGATATCGCACCCTGGCCGGTGGCGGCGGATGGCGGTGGGGCGTCGTTGCAACGCGTGGACGAATTCGCCTACGGCAACGATCCGGCCAACTGGGTTGGCGTCGGTCCCTCGGGTGGAACGTCCTACGTCCCCGGCGGCACACCTCCGACGATTACCGCTCAGCCAGCGTCAACCTCTGGCGTCGAAGGGCGCTCCCCGACGCTGAGTGTTCAGGTCGCCGGCACCGCGCCGTTCACCTACCAGTGGCGTTTCAACGGCGTATTCATCGAGGGAGCCGACACCGCTCAGCTGATCTTGAACAATCTGCAGACCTGGCAGGCCGGGTTCTACAGTGTTCAAATTATGAATTCTGCCGGCAGCGTGGATAGCGCCGCCGCGCAGGTGGGGGTGCTGCTGCCGCCGTTCATTTCCACGCAACCCGCCAGTCGCTCGGTCTTTATCAAGCCGGATCCGAAGGCGGCGAATCTGCCCAACGGCACGAACGTGACGTTTACGGTTGCGGCGAGCAGCGGCAACTCAGGCGTCAGCTACCAATGGCAGTTCAACGGAGTTGACCTCCCGGGCGCGACGTTGCCTTCGTTCACCGTCAGCAATGTTCAGGTGTCTGACGAGGGCGATTACCGGTGCCTGGTGACTGATTCAGTCGATACCATTGCCAGCGGCATCGCCCGATTGGTTCCCTTGATCTCTCCGACGATTGTCCAGAGACCGGCAGACGTCGTGGTTGCAGCGGGAAGCGACTTCTCGCTCAGTGTCGCCGTTACGGGCAATCCGCGCGAATTCGCCTACAGTTGGCGGCGTAACCTCGGTTCGCTGGTCGTGAACACCAACTCCGGCAATTACGGAACCAACTTCATCACGTTGAACACGACGACAGCGTCGCTCAACCTCACGAACAATATTCTCTCGTCAAACTTCGTGATGCGCATCGTCATCTACAACGACGCAAATCGTGCGCCCGGAGCCACCACCACGTTCAATGTCACCGTTCTGGCTGACTCGGATCGCGATGGGATTCCAGATATCGTCGAGCTCGGTCTTGGCTTGGACACCAACAATGTGGCCGATGCCTCGGGCGATTTGGACAGCGACGGCATGAGCAATCGCGCTGAGTACCTCGCCGGCACCGATCCGACCGACAGCCTCAGCTATCTCCGGATCCAGGAGAACATTGTTTCGGGCCTGTCGGCGGTTCAGTTCGCGGCGGTTTCAAACCGCACCTACTCGGTCCAGTTCACCGACTCGCTCGGCACCAGCCCGTGGGTGAAGCTGGCGGATGTCCCCGCTCGCTCCACTAATTTCGTGGTGGAGCTGCCGGACTTGAACTGGGCCACCAATCGTTACTACCGCGTCGTGCTCCCGCGTCAGCCGTAAGAGCATAGAAAGCATCTCCTTGGTCAGAGCAAAGCCGGCCTCCCTCGAGGCCGGCTCTTCTTTTGCGAGACACCTTGGGGGGCATTCTGTGCTTCGTGTTCATCTCGCTCTTCGTGCGATTGAGACTAATCTGTTTTCCTTTTGGAGCACTATCTGGTAGCTTTCCGGCGTTCACCTTCCGTCTCACCCGGGGTAATTTGAAGCTTCGGGTTAAATTTCAGTGTCGTTTATGTGTCGTTTTGTCGTCATGAAATCATTCAGTCTAGTCCTTCTTTCCCTGCTCACCCTAGTCCCCCTGTTGCCCGCTGCGACACTGATAAATCCAGGGGCATCCTGGCGCTGGCATCCTGGAACCAATGAAGCTTCTGCGCCCGTCGAGGCGTGGCGCGAGGTTGGTTTTGCCGACCCCCAGTTCGCCACTGCGCCGGCACCGTTTTGGTATGGCGACGTGTTGCCGGGAGGCACGCAGATCAACGGGATGCAGAACAACTATTTGAGCATCTTCCTCCGAAAGACCTTTGTCCTGACCAATCTCACCGAGATTGGTGGGTTGCGCATGGGCGCGTTGGTGGATGACGGCTTTGTCGCCTGGATCAACGGCACTGAAGTGCTCCGGGTGAACATGCCCGGAGCAACCGGCACCGCCGTAACCACCAACACGCTGGCCAACAATCAGGCCGTTGATCCGGCTGTGTTCGCCACCAACGATTTGCCAGCCCTGCCGTCGTATCTCGTGTTGGGGACCAATGTCCTCGCCATCCAGGTCTTTCAAAGCTCGATTGGCAGCAGCGACCTGGGCTTCGATTGTTCTCTCGAATCCATCGTTTCGGAAACCAATCCGCCGACTGTCCTGAGCGTCGCTCCGGTGTCCGGCACCGTCAGCAATCTCAGCCAAATTACCGTCACCTTCAGCGAAGCGGTAAACGGGGTTGCCGCGGCGCACCTGCTCGTCAACGGGATTGGCGCGACCACCCTGAACACGATCGACAGCGCGACTTACACCTTCAGTTTCGTCCAGCCCGCCTACGGCAACGTGGCGATTGCCTGGAGCGGGAGTCACAGTATCGTCGATCAGGCGCTGCCGCCCAATCGGTTTAGTGCGAACGCCCCCGGCGCGGCGTGGGCCTATACTCTGGTGGACAACACCACGCCGAAGGTAGCCGCCCTGACCCCCGGTGCCGGGGCCGCTGTGCGTTCGCTTTCCAGCGTTACCGTGCTCTTCACCGAGCCGGTCTCTGGCGTGAACGCCGCCGACCTTTTGATCAACGACGTGCCCGCTGCCAGCGTGACATCGGTGGCCGCCATTGAATATGCTTTTACCTTTCCCTCGCCGCCCACTGGCGCAGTCGGAGTGGCGTGGGCCCCGGGTCACGGCATCACCGATCTGGCCGTGCCCGCCAACGCCTTCGCCGGCGGAAGTTGGACGTATCGCCTCGATCCGAACGCGTCCGACGCGCCTCCTTACATCAGCGAGTTCATGGCCTTGAACACGCGCACCAACGGCACCGGAAGCCTGATCGATGAGGACCGTGATTCTTCTGACTGGATCGAAATCTACAATCCTAGCGGTGTGACAGTGAATCTCGACGGCTGGTATCTCACCGACAATTCCGGCAACCTCACCAAATGGCGGTTGCCCGCGACGAATCTTGCCGGTGGTAGTTTCCTGGTCGTTTTTGCCTCTGGCAAAGATCGTAACGTGCCGGGTGCCCGGATTCATACGAGTTTCACGCTCTCCAGCAGCGGCGAATACCTTGGCCTCGTCAAACCCGACGGCTCCACCATCGCCAGCGAATATCGACCGACGTATCCGCAACAAGTGCCGGACGTTTCCTACGGCTATTCCCAGGCCGGTTCGCCTCCATCCTACATGACCGGGACTGAGCCGGTCTATTTTACCACGCCTACGCCCGGTGCGGTGAACCTCGGTGGCACTGCTGTTCCCGGCCCGATTATTGAGGAGGTCACGCACACGCCCAATGTGCCCCTGGAGAATGAAGACCTGCTTGTCACCGCCCGCGTCCGTCCGTCCTTCCGCACCGTCAGCAGCGTCACGATGCGTTACCGCATCATGTTCAACGCAGAGGTGACGACTCCGATGTTCGACAATGGAGCCAACGGTGACGCGGTTGCCGGTGATGGCGTTTACAGCGCGATGATTCCTGCGAACCTCTCCACCAACGGTCAGATGATTCGTTATCTTATCGCCGCCACCGATGTGAACACCGGGGCCTCCCGATGGCCGCTGTTTACCAGTCCCACAGCCACCGAAGAATATCTTGGCACCATTGTCAGTCCCGACTACGTCACGAGCAAGTTGCCGATCTTCCATCTCTTCGTCGGCCCGACTCAACTGGCTGGCATCGATACGGAAGCGGGCGGGCGCATCTCCTTTTTCTATGACGGCGAGTTTTACGACAACGTGTACATGGAACTCCGCGGCAACACTTCCGCCGGACTGAACAAGAAGGCTCACCGTCTTGAATTCACTCGCGGCCACGAACTGCGCCACGCCGGCCCGGGCCCGCGCACGCGCAAATCCACCCTGCTGGCGGAAAAGCTGGATCCCGCTTACCTCCGCCAGCACTTGTGCTTCTGGCTTCTCGACAAAATTGGGGTGCCTACCCAGTACGATTATCCGGTTCGGTTGCAAATGAACGGCGCTTTTTATCAGCTTGCCTTCCATGGAGATGTTCTCGGCCAGGAACAGATCGAGCGCCTAGGCTACGATCCCAAGGGCGCCCTCTACAAGGCGGTCGGCAATCTCGTTCCCGGCTTCAGCAGCACGGGCGGCTTCGTAAAACTCGAACCCGACAACGACCCCAGTCGCACCGACTACCTCGCGCTGGCCAACGGGATCAATGAGACGTCCCCGATCGCCACGCGCCGCGCCTCCGTCTTCGACATGCTCGACTTGCCGCAAGTCATCAACCATCTCTCCGGCGCCCGCTGGTCTTCCGAAAACGACGACGTCTGGGCCAACATGTGCATCTACCGCGATACCTTTGGCGACGGTCTCTGGCGCTGCATTCCGTTCGACATGAACGCCTCCTGGGGGCAGCTCTACGGCGGCAGCGATCCGCTTGAAGCCACCGTGGACGGATCCAAGAGCCACCCGCTTTACGGTGGTTCCAGTACTGGGGGCAATTACAACCGCCTCTACGACGTCATCGTCACACTTCCAGAAACCCGCCAGATGCTTCTGCGTCGCGAACGTTCCCTCATGGACATGCTGGTGCAGCCGCCGGGGACTCCTCCGGATCAACTCGTCATGGAGAACTACATCAAGCACATGACCAACCTCATTCACCCGGAGGCTCTTCTGGATCGCGTCAAGTGGGGCAATTCGGATTGGGCTGGCAACAAGTCCTTCGTCCAGGGTGTCAGCGACCTGCTCAACCAGTTCGTCGGGCCGCGCCGGGCTCACTGGTATGCCACGCATTCCATCACGAACACGCTGAAGACCATCGGTATTGCGAACGCCAACAACGCCGGTATACCGCTTGCCCAGCCGTCGAACCTCTCGCTCAACATTGTGGGCGTGGAATTCAATCCTGCCAGCGGCAATCAGCAACAGGAATTCATCTGCGTCAGCAATCCGGCGCCCATCGCCGTGGACATCACGGGATGGAAACTTCAGGGCGCGATCGATTTCACCTTCAAGCCCGGAACCGTGATTCCCTCGAACAGCATCGTCTATGTCTCGCCGAACACCGTCCAGTTCCGCGCCCGTGCCTCCGGTCCGCGCGGTGGTCAGGGATTGTTCGTCGTTGGCCCTTACAAAGGTCAGCTCTCGGCCCGTGGTGAAACGATCGAGGTGCTCAACCACCTCGGCGTGCTGGTGCACACGAACCGTTACAACGGCAACCCCAGCCTCGTGCAGCAACACCTGCGCATCACGGAGATCATGTATCACCCGTCCGCCCACGCGGCGAACCTCGACCCCGAACAGTTCGAGTACGTTGAGCTGCGCAACATCTCCACCAACGTCAGCATCAGTCTCGCAGGCGTGAAGTTCATCAACGGCGTGGAGTTCAACTTCACCGGCAGCGCCGTCACCTCGCTCGCACCCGGTGCCCGCGTGCTCGTCGTGAAAAACCAGACCGCCTTCAACGCGCGCCATGGCGGTGGCCTGCCTGTGGCCGGGCAATTCATTGGCAACCTCGACAACTCGGGCGAGCGCATCCAGCTCCTCGATTCGTCGAACGAGGAAATCCTCGACTTCAGCTACAACAATTCATGGTATCCCGTGACCGACGGCCTCGGCTTCTCGCTCGTAGCCGTGGATGAAAACGCCGAGCCCGATCTCTGGGGCAACCGCACTCAGTGGCGCATCAGCGGCACGGTTAACGGCGCACCTGGCGCCGCCGATCCGCTGCCGGTCGTCGTCGTCCCCATCCTCATCACCGAGGCGCTAACCCACACTGACCTCCCAGATGTCGATCGGATCGAGCTCTACAATCCCACCGGCGACACCGTCAGCCTCGCGGGTTGGTGGCTGACCGATGATCAGTTCACTCCGAAGAAATTCCTCATCCCGCCGGGATCGGTCATTCCCTCGGGCGGTTACCTGGTGTTTAGCGAAACTGACTTCAATCAGCTCGGGTCGCCGACCGCCTTCTCGCTCAGTTCCCGGGGCGACGAGGTTTATCTCTACTCTGGCGACGGCGTGAATCTCACCGGTTACTTCCACGGCTACTCGTTCGGTGCTGCCGCCACGGGTGTCTCCTTCGGTCGCTACCTCAACAGCCAGGCCAACGTCTTCTTTACCGCCCAAAGTGCCACTACACTCGGCGGGGCCAACGCCGGACCGAAAGTCGGACCGGTCGTCATCAGTGAGATCAACTATCGCCCGGTGGACTTGCCTGGCGGTGTGGACAACGACGTGGACGAATACATCGAGCTCGCAAACATCTCCGGCGTGCCCGTGAAACTTTTCGATCCAACGCACGCCACGAATACCTGGCATCTCCGCGGCGGGGTTGACCTGGACCTGCCGCCGGGCGTCACCCTGCCGGCCAACGGCTTCGCCCTGCTGGTAAATTTCAATCCGGCAAATACTGCGACTTCCGTCGCGTTCCGCTCGCGGTTCAATGTTCCGCCCTCCGTGCCGCTCTTCGGCCCGTATAGCGGGAAACTCGACAACGGTGGTGAACGCGTCCGCCTGTATCAACCCGACACGCCGGAACTCGGCGAAGTCCCGTATGTTCTAGTCGATGAAGTGGACTACCGCAGCACCTTCCCGTGGCCAAGCGCCCCGGATGGTGTCGGGCCGACGTTGCAACGCATCATCGCCACCGCCTTCGGCAACGACCCGACGAACTGGACCGGCGTGGGTCCGTCGCCTGGCACGCTTTACGTCGCCGGCGGCACCATGCCGTCGATCATCAGCCAACCGGTGAACGTCATCGCGGTGGCCGGCCGATCAGCGACCTTCAGCCTCATCGTCTCCGGCTCTGCGCCGTTGTTTTATCAGTGGCGTTACAACGGACAAAATATCTACGGTGCCAACGGTTCATCGTTCGTCATCCCCGTGGTCTCGCCGACGGATGTTGGCAGCTACTCCTGCATCATCTTCAACTCCGCCGGCAGCGTGGAGAGCGCCAGCGCACAATTGAGTGTCGTGCTCCCGCCTTCCATTCTGCAACAGCCGCTGAGTCGTTCCATCTACATCAAGCCGGATCCCAAGGCGGCCAACCTGCCAAACGGCACGAATGTCACGTTCACCGTCGCGGCGAGCAGTGGCAATCCGGGGCTCCGATACCAATGGCAATTCAACGGCGTGAACCTCACGGGCGCGACGTCTCCAACGCTCACCGTTGCCAATGTTCAACTCGCGAACGAGGGCGACTACCGATGCGCTGTTTCGGATTCGGTAGATACCGTTTTCAGCACGGTTGCCCGGCTGTCTCCATGGATCTCGCCAATCATCATCATGCCGCCCGCCACCAACTACATTGTCGCCAACGGCAGCGACTTCTCGCTCAGCGTGGCGGTCACCGGCAACCCCATGCCCTTTGCCTACAGTTGGCGTCGGAGTCTTGGGTCTGTGGTCGTCAATACCAACTTTGGTAACTACAAGACCAATTTCATCACCTTGAACACTGCCACGGCGCAACTGGGCCTCGTGAACAACATCCAGTCGTCGAACTTCGCGATGCGCCTCGTGGTTTACAACGACGCCAACACCGCTCCCGGTGCGACGACCACGTTCAACGTCACCGTGCTGGAAGACTCCGACCGGGATGGCATTCCGAACACGATCGAGCTCGGCCTTGGCCTGGACCCCAACAGCACGGCAGATGCTGCGGGCGATCTGGATTTGGACGGCATGAGCAATCGCGCTGAGTTTCTGGCCGGCACAGATCTGAACAACAGCCTCAGCTACCTCCGGATCGAGGAGAACATTGTTTCGGGCCTGTCGGCGGTTCAGTTCGCGGCGATCTCTAACCGCACCTACTCGGTCCAGTTCACCGACTCGCTCGGCACCAGCCCGTGGGTGAAGCTGGCGGATGTCCCCGCTCGCTCCACTAATTTCGTGGTGGAGCTGCCGGACTTGAAGTGGGCCACCAATCGTTACTACCGCGTCGTGCTCCCGCGTCAGCCGTAAGCGGTTCCCAGTCAGCGCCTGTATTTGCAGGGCAGAGCCGGCCTCATATGAGGCCGGCTCTTTTTTTTGTGAGCTGTTGAGGTCATCGGGTGTCGATCGGACCGCTGCTTCGCCATCCAACTCCTTGCTTGGCAGTGGGAGCTGCGTTTTGGTTCAATGTCCCCGCCGAATGCCACGACTCCACATCGCTATCCTGTTCCTCGTCTGCCTTGCCAGCATGGAAATGTCGCTGATGGCAGCCGAGACGCCGGCGGAGCGTTTCATCATTGAGTCGGAAGAGGAGCACAGTCTTGCCTTCGACTTGGCCACTGGCACGATCAGCTATACAAACGGCGTGACCGTGCGTTACGGCGACGCAGTATTGACGGCGACAAAGGCGCGCCTCAATCAACAGACCGGCGACGTGCAGGCCGAGGGAAAGGTCCGCCTGCAACAGGCCAACGACGTCTGGTACGGCGAGCGGGTCGAATACAACTTCAAGACGCGGCAGATTCTCGCCACTGAATTCAAGGCCGGCCAGCCACCGTTCTTCGTCAAGGGCTCGGCGCTCAGCGGTGATCAGGTGAACAACGTCTATGTGCTGGCGGACGGCGTGGTGACGACGGACGACTATGAAAAGCCGGGCTATCACATCCGGACGAAGACGCTGACCATCGTGCCGGACGATTACATAGAGGCCACCGATGCCGTGCTCTATCTCAAGGACACTCCTGTGTTCTGGTTTCCCAAATGGCGTCGCAGCCTGAAGAGCCATCCGAGCCACTGGGTCTTCGTCCCTGGCTACCGCTCGAAGTATGGACCTTACCTCCTGACCACCTACGAATGGTATTGGAACGAACGTTTCAGCGGCGCCGTGCATCTCGACGACCGGCTCAAGCGCGGGGTCGGTGTCGGTCCTGATGTCACGTATCATCTGCCAGGATTCGGCGATGGCACGGCGAAGTATTATTACACGCATGACGAGAAACCGGGGCGCGATGGGCGGGGGCCGGAAAACGATCAGGACCGTCAGCGCGCCTGGTTCACTCATCAGGGAACGTTGCGCACGAATCTCACCATCAAGTCGGCCGTGCGTTACCAGAGCGATTCGCAAATCGTGCGCGACTTCTTCGAGACGGAATACCGGCAGAACACGCAGCCGAGCACCTACGTTGAGCTCAACCAGATATGGTCGAACTGGGGTCTGAACCTCCTCACGCAGCCGCGCGTGAATGATTTCCAGGAAACCGTCGAGCGCCTTCCGGATCTCAAGCTCACCGGACTCCGCCAGCAAATCGGCCCCACACCGCTCTTCTACGAAAGCGAAAGTTCCTTCGGCTACTTCCAGCGCAAGTTCGCGGTCGTAGATACCAACCAAAACGTCTTCACCGATCCAAACCGGTTTTCCGCCACCCGGGGCGACACGTTCCACCAGATTCTCCTTCCATGGACTTTCTTTGGCTGGCTGAACATCACGCCGCGCGCCGGTGGAAGGTTCACCTACTACGGTGAGGCCAGCGGCCCCGGCGCGAATACGGTCGAGGAGCAGCGTGGCGTCTTCAACACCGGTGCCGAAGTCTCACTCAAAGCCTCCCGCACCTGGTCCGGCAGCAGGAACAAGTTTTGGGAGATCGACGGCGTCCGGCACATCGTCATGCCCTCGGTGAACTACGTCTATGTCCCGCGACCCGGCGTATCACCCCGACAACTCCCGCAGTTCGACTACGAGCTTCCTTCGGCCCAGCTGCTCCCGATTCTGTATCCCGACTACAGCTCCATCGACGCCATCGACAGCCAAAACGTCCTGCGTCTTGGATTGGAGAACAAGCTTCAGACCAAGCGCCACGAGGGCCTCGAGAACTTCGTCCACTGGTCGCTCTACACCGACTGGCGGCTCAAGCCGCGCGAAGAACAGGAGACGTTCGCCGACCTCTACTCGAAGCTGGATGTGAAGCCGTTCTCCTGGCTCATGCTGAATTCCGAGCTGAACTACGGCATCAACCAGCAGGAGTGGGATCAGGTGAATCATTCCGCGACCTTCTCGCCGAACGACAGATGGAGCTGGACCGTCGGCCATCGCTACCTGCGCAGCGGCGCGTTCTATGGAACGAACATCGGGAACAACCTCGTCTTCAGCAGCGCCTATCTCCGCATGAATCCAAACTGGGCCGCCCGCGCCATTCATTACTACGATGCCCGCGAGCATTTCGTCCAAAGCCAGACTTACAGCATCTACCGTGATCTCCGGAGCTGGACCGTCGCGTTGACGTTCCGCATTTTGAAAGATCAGGGTCGCGCCACAGATTATGGCGGGGCAATCACCTTCTCCTCAAAAGCCTTCCCTCGCTACCAGCTCGGCGACGACGTCAACAAGCCGACGC
>CAMCCU010000119.1 GCA_945872975.1 Pedosphaera parvula Ellin514 | reverse complement strand
CCGCCGTGGAGCATCTCGAAACCATCCGGGGCACCCTGCGCGAACTTGCCGCGCAGGTGAACAACGCCGGCGGCCTGCTCAAGGCCGCCGAGAAGGAAAGCCGGACCATCGCCCAGGAAACCGAGTCCGTGCGCCGCACGCTGCGCAGTCTGCAACGCGTGCAGCTGTAAAATCGAAACCAACAACAACAACCGGGCCGGACGCCGTGTGGTGTCCGGCTCATCACCTCTCGAAAGGAATCATCCATGAACACTGTCGACATCCTCATCTACTCCGGTCTCGTTCTCGCCGTCCTCTTTGCCGTCTGGTATGGACTGCCCTACCTCATCATCGCCATGGCCATCCTGGGCGCCATCCACAGCTATCCACAGTTCAAAGAGTGGTTCTGCGGCCCGGTCTGGACGAGCCCTGTTCCGCCCACCCTCTGATGCCATGACCACCTCACATCCTCATCTGCTCGAAGTGCTGACGCGTGAAGGGGTTCTTCTCAGCGTATCGGTCCGATACTGGCGCGGCTGCAAACGGCTCCGCCCGGAAGATATCGGGCTGGAAACCTCCTCGGTGTCCGAGCGATTGATTTCGCTCGGGCACAAACGGCTCCTCCCCAAAGACGCGACAGCCGCGCTCGCGTTGGCGGAAAGCCGAGCCCATGCGCTCGTCGAAGCCAACACGTTCCCGTTCCTCAACGGCCTGGCGCACTTCCTCCCGAATGCCCGGCTGGCTGACGTGACGGCGAAGCTCCGGGAACTCGAAGCCGAGTTCTGGCAGGCCAAGCAGCAGTTCATCGAACGCTATGGCGGACTCCGGGAGGATGCCATCGAGGAATGGCTCACGATGGCCCGCAAGCTGGTGAAAGACCCGCAGCGGCTCGTCGCCACCATCGAGGCGTCGTTCCCGCCCGTGCAACGGTTGGAACGCTCCTTCGGGTTCGACCAGCAGTTGTTCCAAATCGCGGTGCCGGAACGTCTCGGGGTGGACCTCGTGACGGCCGGAGATCAACAACGTCTCGTTGAAGCCCGGCAACAGGCGGTGGCCTCGGCCGGCGCGAAAATCCGGGCGGACGTGGAGACGTTCGTGTCGGAGTGCGTGGCGTCGTTGCGCGAACAGACCGCTCAGCTGTGCGACGACATGCTGCACAGCATCCAGACCGGCGAGACCGGCGTGCATCAGCGCACGCTCAACCGGCTGGTCCGGTTCATCGACGAGTTCAAGCAGTTGAACTTCGCCAACGACACCGAGATGGAACAGCGGCTGGAACAGGTCCGCCGGGAGCTGCTCGGGCGCACCGCCGAGCAATACCGCGACAGCGCATCGGCCCGGACGCAGCTCACTCAGGGCCTGGCCCGGCTCTCGCAAGAGGCCCGTCGCCTGGCCCAGCAAGACACCGTCGAGCTGGTCAACCGGTTCGGCAACCTCGGCCGCCGCAAGTTCAACCTGGCGGCGGCGTAAACCACATCGCGGGAGCGTGGGGCTGCGTCGGGCCGGAAGGCCCGGCGTGGCCCTGCGCTTCGACGCCCGCCAAATCACCCGCGGCTAACAACGAGCAGCAGGTTCGTGCTGCCGTGGACCTCATCAACCGCGCGTTGCCGCGGGAACCCGTTGGCCGGGGCGCTCACCTCCAATCCTCAACCATGAACCCTCAACCCCAACACCATGTCACACTTCACCACCATCCAGACCCAGATCAAAGACATCGAATCTCTGCGGGCCGCCAGCGCGGAGCTGAACCTCGCGCTCCTCCAAAATGCCGACGCCCGCGGCTTCGTCGGCACCACACGTCACGGCGATTATGTCGTGCGCTTGAAAGGCCCGTTCGACATCGCCGTGAACCAACAACCCGATGGCACGTTCGGTCTCACCACTGATTGGTGGAACGGCCATGTGGAACAGGAAGTCGGCAAGGAGTATGGCCGGCTGCTCCAGCTCTACGGCGTCCACAAGGCCAGCAAGGAGGCGCGACGCAAGGGGCTCTCGGTGCTTCGTCAGCCGCAACGCAACGGTTCCATCAAACTCATCCTCGTCGGAGCTTAACCATGAAACGCACCCTCGAAATCCTCATCTCACCCACGGGCGGGATCCAAATCGACGCCATCGGGTTCAAAGGCCCGGACTGCGAACAGGCCACCCGTTTCCTCGAAGAAGCGTTGGGCGCCGTTCAGGTCCGCCAGCGCAAACCCGAATACCAGCAGCGCACGGTCACGCAACGCCGACAGCAGGTCGGAGAATAAGGAACGCCATGCATCATGTCCTCACCTTCGACCTGCACGGTCACGGTCACTGCCTCTACACCGAGGCACTGGACCTGTCCGCCATCGGCCCGCTTCACATCTCGCGGGCCTCCACCATCGAACACAACCACGCCACCCAGCAGTGGGAGGTCCGGGATGCCAGCGGAGAGCTGCTCCATCAGCATCCCGCCCGCTCCGCCTGCCTGGCGTGGGAACATCACTACTTCAACCGCTAACCCATCCCTCCATGAGACAACGCATCATCCATTATATCCGCGCCGGCTATCCCGGCCTCTACCTGGTGTCGCCCGAAGAACAGCGCGTCGAGGCCGTGTTGGAAAACATCTCCGCCGAACTCGGCTACCAGCTCCATCACTGGAGCGCCACCGACGGCCTGGTGGATCTGGCGGGCAAATCAGCCCGGCCGGTTCTCGACCCGCTCGAATGCCTGCTCGCCATCCGTGAGCTGCCTGACGCATCGCTCGTGCTGTTGCGCGACTTCCATCTGTGGCTCGGCCCCGATGCCAGCCCGTTGTTGCTCCGCCAATGCCGGGACGTGTTGCGCGAAGCGAAAACCAAAAGCAAAACGCTCGTGTTCCTCGGCTGCCGGCTGTGTCTGCCACCGGAACTCGAACGTGAAATCACCGTCCTGGACTTCGCGCTGCCGGGCAGACCGGAGCTGGCCCAGGTGCTCGGCAGCATCATCGAGTCGGCTGAACTCAAGCCCTTGAGTGAAGCCGAGAATGAATCGGCGCTCGCGGCGGCCAGCGGCCTCACCACCATCGAGGCCGAGAACGCCTTCGCCCTGTCGGTCGCCGAGACCCGCGCCATCACGCCCTCCGTGGTGGCCCGCGAGAAAGCCCAGGCGGTGAAGAAGGGAGGCCTGCTGGAAATCATCGAGACGCGCGAATCGCTGGAGAACATCGGCGGACTCGACCTGCTCAAGGCGTGGTTGGTCACGCGCAAGGATGCCTTCACGGAACGCGCCCGTCACTACGGCCTGCCGCTGCCCAAGGGACTGCTCATCCTCGGGCTTCCCGGCACCGGAAAATCGCTCACGGCCAAGGCCACGGCCGGTGTCTTCGGGGTGCCGTTGCTGCGCCTGGATGCCGGGCGATTGTTTGGCAGCCTGGTGGGTCAGTCGGAACACAATCTTCGCGCGGTCTTGCAGACCGCCGAAGCCATCGCGCCCTGCTGTCTGTGGATCGATGAAATCGAGAAAGGGTTCAGCGGCACCAAAAGTTCCGGCTCCAGCGACGGGGGAACATCCGCCCGCGTGTTCGGCACCTTCCTCAACTGGATGCAGGAGAAGTCGGCCGCGGTCTTCGTCGTGGCCACCGCCAACGACGTGTCGCAACTGCCACCGGAACTCCTGCGCAAGGGCCGCTTCGATGAACTGTTCTTCGTCGACCTGCCGACGCCCGAGGAACGCCAGATCATCTGGACCATTCAAATCATCCGGCACGGTCGCAATCCTCGCGACTACGACATCGCCGCGCTCGCCAAGGCCACCGATGGCTTCACCGGGGCTGAGATTGAGACGGCCTTCGTCGAAGCGATGTACTCCGCGTTCGAGCGCCACACCGAACCGACCGACCTGGACATCGCCCGGGTTCTCACCTGTTTCATGCCGTTGTCGAAACTCATGGCCGAGCAAATCAACGGTCTGCGCCAATGGGCCAAGGGCCGCGCCCGTCCCGCCACCACCCCGGCTCCTGACTCGAAGCTCAGGAAGCTGGCCGTGCAGTAGCCGGGACGGTCCCTTCAAAAGCCGGGCCGCAAGCCCGGCTCCTTTTTTTTAGCTATTGGGTCTTCTGCCCTGGCGACGCTGAACCTGCCGGCCTTCGCCCTGCACACCTTTCTGGAACTGGCCGATGCGGACGACCAGCTCATCCGCACGACGGTCGCGCGGCGGACCTTCTTCGGGCACCGGCGGGCGCTAATGGGCGTCCCCTTCACGGAGTTCAGGTTAAAGCAATTTCAAGTAAGCAATGATATCCGCCTTGTCCGAGTCAGACATTGCATCCGGAGTTGCGCCGAAGACGGCCCTGAAATATCTCTGATAGTGATTCATGAGGTCTTCCAGGGTGGCAGCGCTGTTGTCGTGAAAATAAGGAGCGGTGTCTTTAGCGCCCCAGATAGTCGGGGTCTTGAAGAAATTAAAGTCTTTCGGATCACCCGTGATCAGGGCTCTGCCGGCATCTGGGCTGGTCAGGTCGTTCGTCGTACCATCCGTCGCGGTGAAGCGAAAGGTGACATTGGTCTGGCCGGCATCGTTGAATTCGGAGACGAAGGCGCTGAAAAAGCGGGCGCCTAGTGTGGCGGGGAATCCAAGCGCAACTGCGCCCGCTGAGAACTGGTTCAGCATAGGGCCGCTGTGGCAATGCACGCACCTCCCACGCGCAGGATTGCCATTCAGCGGATTATCGTCCATAAGCCAGATGCGGCCGCGCTTTTCGGATTCCGTGCGTCCCGTTGGCAGTGGCGGCGGCGTAGCCGCAGTGCTGAGTTTTTTGAGAGGTCCGGTTCGGCCGAAGGCCGCGCCCCTGAGCGGAGCGCGGCCAGTGTGTTCAATCCCCGTCCGGCAGCATCAGGGTGATGGCGGGCTGCGGGTCGTCGATATCGACGTGGCCGCACTCGGCGATGAGCTTGCGCAATTTTGGGGAGCGATTGCCGTTGCGGCAGTAGAAGGCGAAAGGCACGCGTCGGCAGTCTGCGGATGAGGGTGAGGAGCCACGCACCGGAACAAACTCGGTTCGCAGTCTGCCGGCGGCGGGCGAAGCTGGCGCCCATGTTTGCGTCGGCAGCGCAGGGCGACGCAGGAAGGCCCGGTTCCGAGCATCGAACAGCTGCCACTTAACGGAGTTCTGAAGTCCCGGGTGTCGCACCGCAGTGCCATGGTGAGATGCGTTAGATCAGGGACTGAGCTTGGTCCGGTAGAATCGCGATCCGAAGTTGGTTGTCATGGGATCGACAAAGATCTCGGTGGACAAGGAGTTAGTGATCCTCCCGATTAAAACCCACTGTGGCTGGCTTAGGTTGGTGGCGGCTTCGACATCGTATCGGTGTCCCGGAACGCCAATGAGTTGCAGTTGCAGATTATTTCCCGGTGAAGTCGGGAGCAAGGTCATCTGAGGTGGGCCCGCAACGGAGAGCCGCACCGCGGCTGACGTAATCGAGCCGAAGAGGTTGGTAACGACCACGGTATAAAGTCCGGACTGATTGGTTTGCGCATTCAGCAGCAGCAGCGTGTCTGAGGCTGGAACGGGAAGACTCACATTGTTGAACCGCCACGCATAGGCGAGTGGATCCGTGCCACCGGCAGAGGTGTGGAACGTCACATCAGTGCCCACCGCGACGAATCGGGCTGCGGGAGGTTCAGCCATAGAAGGAGGAATCCCCACGGTAAGAGCTGCAACGGCACTGGTGACGGCACCAAAGGCATTGCTGACGACGACGGCGTAGGAGCCGGCGTCGGAAGGCTGAAGCTGCGAAAGGGGCAGGACCGAACTGGTCCCATTGAGCATGTTCGTACCAGCGAAACGCCAGTAGTAGGCGAGTGGTTCGGTGCCGGTCGCAGCGACGGAAAATGCGCATGAGCCGCCCCGGATCACCGTGGCGCTCTCTGGAGAGCTGAGGACAACCGGAGCGGTCCCAAAGTTTTCCGGCAGGCCGGGGCCGGGAGCAGCCGCCAGCCAGTTGGTTTGGTCGTTGGCGTAGCCCGAAAGACTGATGCGATGAAGCGACTGTCCTGTGCCATCCGCGCCGGTCGGCCAGCCGTTGGTCGATTCAAATTTGACCTTCTCAACCAGCACGTAGGGGACAAAACCCGCATCCGGATGCGGAGCGATCTGGACCGGATCCGGACGCTCTAACTGAAGCGTGTCGACACGGTTGCCAAGAGCACCAGCGTAGGGGCCGAACAGCGGCACGGAAGCGGCGACAGAATAGAGGGAGCGGAAAGCCGCCAGTTGAACGGCATTGGTCTTCGGGTCGAAGTTCACCAGAACGATTCGGCCCTGGGCGGCGACGCTTTGGTTTGTTGGAAAAACGAAGGTGATGCCGCCGCTCATCCGCCATGTATTGGTAGGATTCGCTGGGTCGTAGAGAGGCAGCACGCCGTTGGTCACGCTGGTCAGCTCGATGAATTCATCCAGCGTATTGTCGTTGGTAAGGCCACCGCTAATACGATCCGGCGGGTGATAGTGAATCTCGGTGATGACCAGCGGGCCGACGAGCGGATTGGAATTCGGCAATCCGGATCCTGTCCGGAACCCGGTGACGGATGCGGGCTGATCTGCTCCGAAGGAGCAGTTTGCCATCGCCACGAAATCCGAACCGCCGTCGCTTTTGACGTATCTGCCGAAGGAAACGCCGTTCGCGGATGGTCCGAAACTCTTGCTCAGGCGGCGGCCGGTCAGGCCGCCGCCGGGCAGGGCCTCGGTGATGACCGCCGTATCGCCATGTGCGGAATTGAAGGTGAAATCCGGGCTGTTTCCCGTCCCGGAGCGGTTGAATCCCGCTGTTGCGGAAACGGCACTCGCTTGTTTCTGTTCAAAAAAGACCCTGTAGCCATGTGGCGGCAGGAGGGTGTTCGCAGGCACCTTGAACTTCAGCGGGAATTCCCCGCTGTTGCTCAGATACCACTCGCTGATATCAAGTGGCGTGTCGGTTGGATTGAAGAGCTCGATGGCATCCTCCAGCGGCGGATCCGTGTGGGAGAGCAATTCGCTGATGACCACGTTCGTCAGCGGCTCCCAGGTATTGGCGGCACCAGGAGAAAGGTTGTTCGTGCCCGCAAACAGGAAGAAATTCGTCCCGCCATCCGGGAGCCTTCCCATGGAGACATCCTGGGATTGAGGTCCGAACTTAACCCGGTCGATCACGCTGGTCCGGTTGGGTTGGTAGAGGGTAAGTGTCTCGCCCAGGGTGTGACTCAACTTCAGGTCGATGTGGTTCCCGCTGTTGGTCGAGCCATCACACCAAAGGCGCAAAAATTCCCCGCTGCCAATGAAGCTGTTCGGGATGATGGCGGCGGTGGTCACCGCAGTTCCCGTGGTCGAAACGATGTCGCTCAACACCAGTCCGCCCAAAGCAACGGCTCCGTTGGTGTTGGGGTTGTACAGCTCCAGCCAGTCGGAGTTCGCGCCCGCAGAATTGGTGGCCAGCCACTCGTTGATTCGAATTGCCACGTTTGTGCCCAACCCTCCGCTGACCAGAGCCTTGCTGGCCGCCAACGGCGAAGGCTGTCCAATGATCCAGCCTCCTGTGCCGTTTGGAAGGCGGCACAATGGGAGATCCTTCACCTGAGGTCCGAATTTGAGCGAGTCCCGGCGGGTCGCCCCCTGGAACAGTCCCACCGTTTCACCTGACGACTTCAAGCTGAAGTTCGTAGTGGCCAACCCGCCATAATTTGTTCGATTGTCCAGCCAGAGCACAATGTAGCCGCGGCCTGCGATGCTGGTGCCGGTGGGAAAGGTGTATTTTGTTGGAACCAGCAAATCATCCGTCAGCGACCACCCGTTTAGCGAGACGGCGGAGGTGCCTGTATTGTAGAGTTCGACGTAATCCGGGCTCGTCAGTCCGGGAGACTGGACGCTCCCGCCGTTGTCAGCGCAGATTTCGTTGAGAACCACCTGAGATTGAACTTCAAGAGGCAATAACGACAGCACGGCGAGAAATATCCCGCAATAAGGCAAGGAGAGATACGGCATATCATTCCACGGGATTCAGAAACTAGTGACAAGCGAGACATCGGCAGCAATCAGGTGACAATTGAGCCGTTTTCAAAACCTCGTAGCAGCCGAGGTAACGAGGCTCAAACATTCAGAAAATCAGAGCCTCCTCACGTCGGCTGCTACGGTTTTGAAAGAGCCTCAATTAAGTGACAATAAAATGACAAATAAGGGTTCTCCGCTGTTATCGGTGGAGTAGGAGAAGGGCCGCATGCCTCTCCTGGCCATCCCAGCGGGATGTCAGAAGGTAGCCGGGGGTTGAGGAGCGCCGTGCGCGACGATACCCCCCCCGGTGCGTGCGCAGTGACTCCTGCATCCCGGCGGGATGCCAGATTCTCCGCACAGAACACCGGTTCTAGCACCCCGCCGGGGTGCGACTTCTCACCATGCCTGAACCGGGGGTATCGCTTCGCCCGTGAAGGGCAACCGGCGTAGCTCGTCCCTCGCCACGCCGGGCTGAATGATTTTATCCCGTTGGGATATCCCCAATCGATCTGGCGCAGACGTGTCGGCCAGCGCCGTAGGCGCGACCTCGTGGTAGAATCGCGTGGCCCAATTCTCCTCCGTCAGGAGCGGCATCGTGGCGTGTGGTGCCGCCCTGACCGGGCTGGTGAATTCTTTTGCGTCACCCACCTAGGGCGTTCCCCTGGGCTGTCCTCTCGCACCCCGTTGGGGCTGTGAATGCCGGTCGCCGCGACACAGCCGCGCTCCGTGCAACAGGAGAACGGCTGCTCCCCTGCCCTCTGGTTGATCCTCGGCTGCGGGTTTTAGGTGTGCGATGCGCGCAAGCAGTTGGTTCTTCACAAAAGCCCTCTTATTAAGCTAATGTTCTAACGGTTAACAGCCGATCTTCCCGAAGTTAATGAAATCAACGACATCTCTGAACGAGCCGGGCCGTCTCGCCGCGCTCGAACGCTATGCCGTGCTGGACACGCCGGCGGAGGTGGATTTTGATGATTTCACGCAGCTCGCCTCGCAGATTTGCCAGACGCCCATCGCGCTGATCTCGCTGCTGGATGAGCGGCGGCAGTGGTTCAAGAGCAAGGTGGGTCTCGAGGTCGCTGAGACGCCCCGGAACGTTTCCTTTTGCCAGCACACCATCCAGGGGCCGGGGCTGCTCGAAATCCCCGATGCCCTGCAGGACGAACGCTTTCGCGATAATCCGCTGGTGACCGGGGAACCCCGCATCCGCTTCTACGCAGGGGCGCTCCTCACCACCCCGGACGGCTATAACCTCGGAACGCTCTGCGTCATTGATCGCACGCCTCGCGAGCTCACGACCGAACAGCGAGACGGGCTCAATCGGCTGGCCCGTCAGGTGATGGCGCAACTCGAATTGCGGCGGTCCCGAGAGGGATTCCGTCAGGAGTTGGCGGCGCGGCTGGCGGCGGAGGGACGACTGCGGCGTGCCAGCGACTTGCTCTCGGCTGTGGGCCAGCTGCAAGCGGGTTACATCAGCAAGGTCAAGATAGACTCGACGGAAACTTTCGACGCCCTTCTGAAGCTGATATTGTGCTTTACGGACAGTGAATACGGCTTTGCGGCCGAAGTGCTCCGCGATGGCCAAGGCCAGCCCTACCTCAAGACTCACGCGATCACGAACATCGCCTGGAACGAGGAGATGCGGGCTTTTTACGAAAAGAACAAAGCCGCGGGCTTGGAATTCCGCAACCTCAAGACCCTGTTCGGCGCCGCCCTCACTACGGGTGAAACGGTCATCGCCAACGTGCCGGACACCGACCCCCGCCGGGGAGGTCTGCCGCCGGGCCATCCCCCGATGAAATCCTTTCTCGGGGTGCCCATCAAGTACGGCGGCGAGCTGATCGCCATGGTGGGCGTGTCCAACCGGCCGGGCGGCTACGATGAGAAGCTGGTTGAGGAAATCGAGCCGCTCCTCTCCACCTATTCCACCATCATCCGCGGCTTCCAGTTAGCGAAGCAGCAACGCGCCGACCAGCAGCGGATTTTGGCGTTGAACGGGGACTTGGAAGCCCGCGCCGGCGAACTGGCGAAGGCGCAGCAAGAGAAAGACCGCGCGGAGCGCGAGCGTCTGGAAGCCCTGCAGGAGCATTCGGTCGGTCTCGAGCGGCGGGTCTCCGAACGCACGGTGGAACTGGAGCGAACCCGGCGGCAGTTTCAGGACCTGTTTGAGTTTGCGCCGGACGCGCTGGTGATGATGGATGAGTCGGGGAGAATCAAAATGATCAACCGTCTGGCCGAGCAGATGTTCGGTTGGACCCGGGCGGAATTGGTGGGCCAGACGGTGGAGATCTTGATGCCGGGCCCTCTGCGGGCCGGTGATCTCACCAAGCGCAACCGTTTTCTCAAGGTGGCCAAGGCCCGACCGATGGGGTCGAGTAAAACCAATCTGCTGGGCCGGCGCAAGGATGGGACGGAATTCCCCATAGAAATCAGCTACAGCCCGGTGCAAACGGCCGAAGGCACGCTGGTCGCCGCCGCCATGCGGGACATCTCCGAACGCAAGCAATTGGAGCAGGAGTTGGCGCGCCTCAGTTCCCATGAGCAGGAGCGCCTCGCCCACGAGTTGCACGACCATTTTGGTGGGTATCTGGCCGGCATCGCTTTCCGTTTCAAGGCGCTGTCGGAAACCTTGGAGCGCCGCGCCATTCCCGAGGCCGTCACGGCCCAGCAGTTAGTCCTGCAAGTCAATGCCGGCATTGACCAGGTCCGGAATTTCGCCCGGCTCCTCGCCCCGGTGAATCTGGCCGCGGGCGGGCTCGCGGCGGGATTGTCCCAGCTGGGAAAAGAGCTGGAGACGGTTTTCAACATCGTTTGCCTGGTGACAGTGGCGCCGGAGCTGCCGCCGCTCACCCAGGAACAGAGCGTGCAACTTTACCGCATCGCCCAGGAAGCCACGCGCAACGCCGTCCAGCACGGCAAGGCCCGACAGATCACCATCTCCATCCGGTGCGACCCGGAGAGCCTGATTCAAACCGTGGCGAACGATGGCCAGACCTGGATTCCTGCACTCGATTCCTCCTTGGGACTCGGCCTCCGCATCATGCGCCATCGCGCGGACACCCTCGGCGCCACGCTCACCCTCAAATCCAATCCCTCCGGCCATACGGAGGCCATCTGCCGGCTGCCGCTTGCGACGACAACGCGAACGAAAAAATCCCGCGCATGAAAAAACTCCGCATCTTGATCGTGGATGACCACCCCTTTTTCCGGAGCGGCCTGGTGCAATGGTTGAATCAGCAGGAGCGGGTCACCTGCTGCGGGGAGGCTGGCTCGGCGGCAGAGGCCCGGAACGCCGTGGCTGAATTACAGCCCGACGTGGTTCTCATGGACCTGCGATTGGGAGATGGCGAAGGCCTGGACCTGATCCGGGCGCTGTCGTCAGGATATCCGCAGACGCGATTCCTAGCGTTGTCCCAGTTTGACGAAGACTTATACGCCCATCGCGCCCTGCAGGCTGGCGCCCGCGGTTACCTGATGAAATCCGAGGCCACCGAAACGGTTCTGGCGGCGATCGAAACCGTGATGCAAGGGCACCTTCATCTCAGCCCGGAGATGTCGACCAAGCTGCTCCAGAATATGTTCCCGGATCCGCTTTCCAAAACGCTTAATATGGCCAAGCTGACCGACCGGGAATTTCAGGTTTTCCAACTGATAGGCTGCGGCCGGAGCACGGCTGAGATTGCGACGCACCTGAATATCAGCGGCAAGACCGTCGAAACCTATCGTGAGCACTTGAAGGAAAAGCTGTGCCTGAGCGCTGGGTCGGCCTTGTTGCGTGCCGCGACGGTTTGGACAGAATCCGGCCGATTGTAAATTGGCCAACCCACCGCCCGGGCCTCTCCCTTAACAGCAGTTCTCATTCTGCGGAGCGCCGCTGTGTCCAGAGGACCAGCCGCAGCGCGTGAAGGGTGCCCGGCGTAGCCGATTCCATCGGCCACGCCGCGCTGAATGATTTTATCCTGTTGGGATAGCCCCAATCGGTCTGGCGCAGACCTGTCGGCCAGCGCCGTAGGCGCGACCTCGTGGTAGAATCGCGTGACCCAATCCTCCTCCGTCAGCAGCGGCATCGTGGCGTGTGGTGCCGCCCTGACTGACCGGGCTGGTGAATTCTTTTGCCCGCGTTACCCAGGCCGGTTGCCCCACTGCCGTTGAAATAAGGAAAGGAACTTGGTTCGCTGCGGGTCGAAGCCAGCTCCGTAGGAGCGGCATCGTTGTAGAAACGAGCGGTTTAACAAGGGCCCCGCAGTCCCAAGGCCAGCCTGCCGCGCGAGCCCGCCCTGCCCTGTTCAACCCGATTGCCGAAGTTGAAACCACAGATTACGCGGATGACACGGATGCCGAAGCCGTTCTGTCCGTATGGTCCGGTCTCGTCTTGTCCGGACTGGAGCGAGCAAAAGTCCCTCTCCATCCGTGCCATCC
>CAMCCU010000118.1 GCA_945872975.1 Pedosphaera parvula Ellin514 | reverse complement strand
GGAGAGAGCCACATCCTTCTGATAGGCATCCGAGGGATTCGCGAGATTCTCGCCGCTGCGATCGTTCACGTTCGCGTAAGCTTCGGAATAGTAAGTTCCAAGTTCCAGAAGCTTGTTCACCCGGTAGCTGGCCCCGACATACCAGGAGTCGGTCGCGGTCCGGTCGTGGGATAGGCCGCCGAGGAGAGGATTCGACCAGGAGGAATCCGACATGAGGGAGTAATTGTAATACTCCGCCTGAAACGTCCAGGACTTCCACAGGTATTCCAACGATGCCTGATAGAAAGGGATGTTCGAGCTACTGGTCTGGATACCGGTGACTGGAGACGGCGCATTGACACCAATCTTATAGGTGAAATCCAGAACTTGGCCGAAGGACAAGCCCGCCCGAAGACCATCCAGCGGCGTGTTCCACCATAACTGCGCTCCCGTGATGAGGCTGTTGTCGATTCCTTCGTAGGAACCAACCACAGCGGGAAGTGAATTCTGGATGTTCCGCGCCACACCGCCCTTGTCACTCAATGTCATGTATCCGGCATAGGCCTCATAGGCAAGGTCACCGGCCTTGCCAATCGGCACACTACCGAAAACCACGGCGCCATCAATCGAGGTGGAGAAATCACGCCATCGAGGATCATACACACCTTGGGGCAACAGCACCGAGGTGCGCGCCAGATCGACGTCCTGAATATGATTGTAGATGCCGCCCGGACGACGGATGCGACCGGCACGAACTCCGACAGCGTCGCTGAAGGTGTACTCGATCGAGGCGTAGTCGAGGAATGGCCGGTTGTTGTTCACATCACCGAGATCGAACATGAACCCTTGCGCCGTGATGCGGGTGCGATTTAAGGGCGAGAAAGATGCGTTGAGCCCGACCTCGTTGAACTGGAACGAACCGTCGGTTGTATTATCGCCGAGGTAGTTGTAGTCCGTGGAGGCTAGGAAACCCTGGCTGGCGAAACCGTGGAACTCGATCTTCTTGTCTTTTCCAAGGTTGAGGTCCCACGCCATGGCAGTGGTCGCTGGCAGCACTGCAAGTCCAGCCAGGAACGTCTTCTTCGCTATTTTCATGCTTTGACTTTCTAGTTCTTACTTATCTGTGTTTGTGGTGAGGCACAGCATTTGCGATCTGCCAATCGCCCGCTGCATCGCCGGACAAAACTTTCACCCGGCTCAACACGAAACGGCAGATGCGGAAGTCCCTTTAGGAATTACTTTCATGGTCGGCTACAAAGGAACAAGGAGGGGGCAACCTGACCTGAGCTCCAGCGCGAAGGCAAAAGGCGGGAAGTCCGGTCCCCACCTTTCAGCCATCACCATGGGTACAACCGTCCATCATTGAGCCAGGCTCAACAATGGACGGCTGCGGATATATGAGAACCCAGAGGGAAGCCTGGCAGCAACCGACGGTCGCAGCGAAAGGCTAGACGAGCTCCGGCGCGATGAAGTCCTCAGACGGCTTGAAGAGCGGTGTGCCATCGCGGGCTTCCGGATACTCGAAGACCTTGCCTTCGAAGTTCCGGATGATTACCCGGCTCGAGTTGCGCTGGAGGATGTAGTCCGGGTTGACCGGCACCTTGCCGCCGCCACCCGGCGCATCAATGACGTATTGAGGGACGGCGTAACCGGTGGTGTGTCCGCGCAACGCTTTCATGATCTCCAGGCCCTTCCGAACACTGGTCCGAAGATGCGCCGAACCGGAAATCAAATCACACTGATAGACATAATACGGCTTCACCCGGCACATCAGGAGCTTTTGCACCTGCGCCTTCATCACCGTCACGTCGTCGTTCACGTGCTTTAAGAGCACAGACTGATTACCAAGAGGAATGCCCGCATCCGCCAGACGGCCCAACGCTTCACGCACTTCGGTGGTGAGCTCGCGTGGATGATTGGAGTGGACGCTGATGAAGAGCGGATGGAACTGCTTCAACATCGCGCAAAGCTCCGGCGTGATGCGTTGCGGGAGGAAGATCGGGATACGCGTCCCAATCCGGAGAAACTCAACATGCGGAATCGCGCGCAGGCGGCTGAGCAGATTCTCCAGCTTCTCATCGCTGAAGAGCAGCGGATCGCCGCCGCTCAGCAGGACGTCTCGAATCTCCGGATGGCTCGCGATGTAGGCGATCTGCTTGTCAAACTCCGGATGAAAATCATACCCCGTCGCGTTGCTCACCAGCCGCGACCGCGTGCAATAACGGCAATAGCTGGCACAACGGTCCGTCACCAGGAACAGGACGCGGTCCGGATAGCGATGCACGAGGCCGGCGACCGGCGAATGTGAATCTTCCCCACACGGATCGCTCAACTCCCATGACGCCGTGGTGGCCTCCTCGATGCGCGGGATCATCTGACTGCGAATCGGGCAATGCTCGTCCGCCGGATCGATCAGGTTGAAGAAGTAAGGCGTGATGCCCAAAGCCAGTTTCGTATTCGCCAGCTGCGTGCCGGCGTATTCCTCCGGCGTCATCGTCGGCATCAGGCGCTCCAGTTGCGCCAGCGTGGTGATACGGTTTTTGAGCTGCCATCGCCAGTCGTTCCAGTCGGCGTCGGAAACGTCGCTCCAGAAGCCGCGGCCGGCCGGGCGGAAGACTTTTAGTTCGTTGAGTCGGGCGAGCTGGGAATCCAATTCCTCCGCAGCACCTGAACTTTTATTGAGCATCGTGGGCGCACTATAGGATGAGTCGAACATGTGTCAAGTGACCCGCCAGAAACATCTCTCAACGCTCCGAAGAGGGCTTCATCACCGGCTGTTTCATCGCCTCGCGACGGGCGTCGAGGACATCCAGATGCCGCACCACTTTGCGAATCCGCGACGGAAGCTTGGTGGCAACCTCAGCGCCACGCGGCGGAGCCGGGAGCTTGATGGATCGCCCGGCAAGATGCGCCTGCAACACCTCCGCATACGCACCCACCAACTCCGCCAGCTCCGGCGCGATGCGCGGTTGCAGCGACTGAAGACTGGCAACTTTCTGCGCGATGACCGGCTGCTGTTTCTCGGTGTCACATTCCACCACGATGCGCTGGAGCGTCACCGCCGTCGTGATGGGAAGCTCGCTGGCGTCCAGCCGAACCTGCACTTGAGTCGAGAGAATTTCATCCAACTGCTTCCAGCTCATCTCCAGCGGCCAGCGGGACAGCGGATCGCGGCTGCTGACGTTGGCAATGGTCAGCGAGTACCATTTATCGGCGTCAATCAGGCGCTGGAAGTAGGCGTTGAAAGACTGAAGAAACGTCGTCTGCCAGTTCAGATTCTGCGGAAGCCGGACGAGCATGTCGCGCAGGCAATCACGACCGGTTCGCAGTCGGAGCAACTCGTGAACGAACACCTGCGAACACGCGCGGTAAACTTCCAAATTGGCCGGAGCGAACATCGCTGCGGTCGGCATGCAGAGGTCATCAAACCTCAGCGTCGGTCGGCGGCGCAGGGCTTCGCGCGCCACCCGGAGCGGATCAGGACGCAAATCGCGGCGCGTCGTCTGAGTTTCCGGCTCGAGCGCGAGCGTGGAAAGAACGGTCGATTGCAGTTCCGCCGCGATGCCTTCCGCCAGCCACGGTGGCAGCTCCGCTTCACGAGTAACGGCGTCGCGATTGGCGATCTCCGACAGGATGACCTTCACGGCGACGCGGATGAACTGGTCCTTGTCGATGCGTTCCGGCAGCTCGACGCGATAGCCCCACCCATCCTTGTAGTGGACCGAGTTGACCTGAATCATGGGCTGGTCTTCCTCGACCGGATGCGTGGTCACGGTGATAAGACCACGCCATTGATCCTTCATCCCCAATTCGCCGAGAATGGCCTGCCGGATTCGTTCGAGCGAAACGGTGGTCAACGTCGGGTCCAGCCGAAGATATTTCACGACCGAGGTGGAATAGCCCGACTGAGGCACGCCCAACGGAAGCCCTTGCACGATGAACTGGCCGGACTGGCTTCGCACCGTCACCGGCTCCAGCGCCCGCGCTGTTCCGATGGCGACGAACACCAACAGGAACGCCAGGCACCAGCGCACGGTGATGGTCGAATGAAGTTCCGCGACTCGCAGGAAAGTTTTCACAATCGTAGGCTCGCGCTCGACGCGGCCGGCGCGGGTTAATCCTTCGACTTGGAAGGCTTGGTCGGCTTGGCCTCAGTCTTAGCTGCGGGCTTGCTCTCGCTCGCCGCCGGTTTCGCCGTCTTGCTGTCGCTGCTCGTGGAGGAACTCGACGAACTCGACGCGCTGGCGTCCTTCTTCGCCGCGTCCTTGTAGCTCTCGCTGCGATAATCCGTGATGTAAAAGCCGCTCCCCTTGAAGATCAGCCCGGCACCGGCGCTGATCTTCTTCTTCACCTTGCCCTTGCCCCACTTCTTCTTCGGGCACACATCTTTCGGACAAGCGGTCAACGGCTTGTCGGCCATCAACTGAAATTTATCAAACTCATGTCCGCACTTCTCGCAGACGTACTCGTATGTAGGCATAGCTGAATGATTCTACTGTCTCTGGCTGGCACCGCATCTCGCGTCACTGATGAACGCGACAGATGCACGACTCCAATAGAGGCAAGGAGCGCGCTGCGATAGCAATGGGAAAATCCTGAGCCTGCGGCCTTACTCCGACTTCAGCGCCTCCATTTGCCAGCGGATCAGCCCGCGCATGGCCTCCATCTCCGCCGCCGACAATCCCGATTCGCGCAGGTCCACCGACATCGCGGTGAGCCACACTTCGCCACGCGGCCGATAGCGCAGCTCGCTCCGAAGACGCTTCTCCAAATCCGCCATGTGGCCCGCGCCGTAAAAAATCGAGACAGCTTTGGGCGGTCGCACTGTGTGCAGCTCCTTCCGCAAATCGTCGAGAACCACCTTGTTCCGTTCCTGGATAATCACGGACAGCAACCGCTGAATCTCAGGAGGCATTCCCTTGATCTGCGACATGTCGCCCGTCATCTGGCCAAGCGTTTCGATCAATACCACCTTCGTCATCGCCTGCAGCTTGGGGCTGGACCCGATGAACTTCAGCCCGACGTGCAGCAATGTGCCCAGCATCGAGCTGCCGTCCATCACCTGCAGCAGCTCCTGAAACTCGCGGCTCGCCGGAGCGCTCCCGCCGCTTTCCCCGGGCTGGTTGGTGCCGCCGGCCAGCAACTGCTGAAGCTGTCCGATGGTCAGGTCACTGTTTCGAAACTGCGGACGATCATAGTCGATGGCGGACAGTTGGAACACCAGGCCCAGCGCCGACGCCATCGTGTGCTGGATGGATGTTTCCTCCTCCGGATCGAAGCGCATCTTCTTCTTCGACTTGCCTCCCACGCCTTCAAACAAAACCAGCGGCTGAGCGTCGAGATGCTTCTGCAACGTCGCGAAGTAATTTGAATCACCGACGTGCGAAGCCCCCGACAGCCAGACTTCCGGGCCTGAACCTTTTTCCGGGCCGAACCGGCGCAACGCGATCTGGAGCGAGACGGTGTTCGCATCCGGGTTCGCCACGCGCATGTAAGGCTGAGGTTCGACGACGGCAGCCGTTCGCGAGGTGCTGGATGCACAACTCGACAGGAGTACCACTGCGAAGATAAACGCAATGATTCCAGCCCCATCGCGGCAAACACGAAGATTCATGATTCCAATTCCCTCAACCACCGATGCAGCTCATCGAACGCGCAGGCGGCACGAAATCACGCTGACCAATCCGATGCCCCGCCTCCTTGTGCAGCACCATCGACTTCAGCCAGTCCTTCAACTCGTCGTCCGTCATCCCGGCACGCATTTGATCGCGGAAGTCGTGTTCGGTTACACTAAACAAACAGGTGCGCAGACGGCCATCCGCCGTGATGCGCAGCCGATTGCAGTGGCCGCAGAAAGGTTCACTGACAGGCGCGATCAATCCGATCTCGCCATCGCCGTCCGGGAACGACCAGCGCCGCGCCGTCTCCGACATGTTCAGCGATGTCAGCGGCTTCAACGAGAACCGAGCCTGCAATCGCTCGAGAATTTCACGCGCCGGGACAACTAATTCCTTCAGCCAGGCCCGTGCGGAATCGAGAGGCATGAATTCGATGAACCGCATCGCGACGCCTTGGTCCCGCCCGAATTCAGCCAACGATTCGATCTCGTGATCATTGACTCCCCGAATGACGACCGCGTTGACCTTCACCGGATGAAGACCCAGCTCCTTCGCCAGCCGGATGCCGGAGAGAACTTCCCCCAGCCCATCGCGACCGGTAATCTTTTTGAAGTTCGCGGAATCGAGGGAATCCAAGCTGAAGCTGATGCGCTTGAGCCCAGCCTGCTTCAGGGCCTCGGCCTTTTTTGCGAAGAGAAACCCGTTCGTGGTGAGAGCAATATCCTGCACTCCGTCGATGCGAGACAGTTTGCCGACCAAGGTCTCGAGTTCCTGACGAAGCAGCGGCTCGCCGCCAGTAAGCCGAATCTTATCAATCCCCAACTCCACCGCCGCGCGAACAAAGCGCTCAATCTCCTCGAAGCTGAGAATCTTGGAGCGTGGAGTCCACTGCCGCGCGATTGGCGTTGGATCGGGAACGGACGCCCAGCGTCCGCGATAGAAGTTGAAAGCCGCCTCGGTCTCCGGGAGGCAGTAGAGGCAGCGGAAGTTGCACCGGTCGGTAACGCTGATGCGCAGGTCGCGCATGACGCGACCATGCGAATCCACCAGCAGACCGGCACGGCTCATTACTTCGGCGCGGCCGGAGCAGGAGCCTTCTTGGTATCAGGCGTCACGATCTGCGCGCCACCGTCCTGCTTCAGCTCAACATTCAGATTGAAGTTATTCGTCTTTGGCGCAGAAGGGGCGCTTCCCGCCATGAGTTTTTCAGCGCCCTTCTTGTCGGACGCGCCATAGATGCCCATGCGGATCCACTCCAGCCGGCGGGCGATGGAAAGCTCTTCCTTCAGCTTGGAAACCTGCGCGCGCAGCGCCGAGAGATCATTGAACTGCCGCTCCAAATCCGCCCTTTCAACCTGCAGGCGCTTCAATTCCTTGAGCAGGAATTCACGGTCACCCTCCGACGCCGCCAGCTTGCGCTCGGTATCAGCGATTTGCTTCCCGTACTTTTCGATGGATGCCGTGAGGTCGTCCATTTTCTGCGTCAACGCATTGGTCTGCGTTGTCAGTTGGGAAATCTGGGCGTCGCGACGTTCGATCTCTGCTTTCGCAGCAGCGGCGGCCGCCACCATTTCGGTGCGGGCCTGGGCGAGGTCCGCATTGAGCTTTGTCACGTTGTTGGAAGCGCCAAAGAGCTCTTCGGAACGCACGGCGAGGTTTGTCTGGAGATACATCGCCAGCTTCTCCTGCTCGTCGAGCTTGTTCTTCGTCTCGACCACATTCTTGGATAGCTCGGCGATTTTCGCCTCGTCCTGCCGGCTGACTTCAACCGCTTGTTTGTGACGCATCATCAACCCCACCCCCAGACCGAGGGAGGCCAGAATCAGAAATACAATAGCTGCCTTCATATAAATCGGAGAATGCTTGTCGGCCATTCAAATGGCAAGCGCGACATCCGCATCTTGCTAAACAGACGCACTCGCCTAAATTTGATTCATGGAATTGCCGAACATGGTCCCGGTGATGACCCTGCCGAGTGCTACGCTCTTTCCGCAGGCGTTGCTTCCCCTCTACATCTTTGAGCCGCGCTACCGCCAGATGCTCGCGGACATGCTGAAAGCAGATCGCATGTTTTCTGTCGCGATGCAAAAGCCCGGCAAACAACGCGAAACTCCCTGCGAAGTCGCCGGACTGGGCCTCATCCGCGTCTCGGTCGGCCATCAAGACGGCACATCCCACCTGATTCTTCAGGGGCTCGCCCGCGTTGAGCTGGTGGAAACCGTGCGCACCAAACCTTATCGCATGGCCAGCATCCGCCCGCTGCACGCCGCGCCTTCCACGGAGGCATCCACGGACGCGCTGGTCGCCAAGGTGCATGAACTCGTCGATGAGCGAATCCGCCTCGGTCCTTTTCCTTTCCCGTTCTCTGCCTACAAACAGGCGTCATCCACCAAGAAGAAAAGCGGTCCGCCGAAATTCTCCGGGAAAGATGTCCTGAAATATTTGGAGTCCCTTCAAGACCCGGACCAAATCGCCGACCTCGTCTCCTGCGCGCTGCTGCCCGGAGCAACAGAGCGACAAACCATTTTGGAAACCGTCCCAATCGAAGCGCGCTTAAAACACCTGATCCATTTCCTGATGGCCGAGGTGCGCCGCCTCCGCAAAGGCAATCCATCCTGAGACTTCCCCCCGGCTGACAAAACGGAAGCTCCTCAGAAATTAAAATACCGCTTGCTTCCCTCCTGATCGCTACCTATATTGCGCGCTCTTTTCGAAGAACAGCTAAAGATTATGCGTCGTCCAAAAGGCATCAAAACTAAGAAGTCGATCGCGAAGCGATTCAAAATCACCGCGACCGGCAAGGTCATGCGTTCCAAAGCCGGCCGCCGCCACTTGTTGCAGGGCAAGAGCTCCAAGCGCCGTCGTGGGCTCGGCAAATCCGCCGTCGTGGATCACACTGATACGTATCGTATCACGCAGAACCTCCCCTTCGGTCTCCGATAACTTTCACCAATTAACTTCACCGACCGACCATGAGAGTTACAAACGCACCAGCTTCCCGCAAACGTCGTGGAAGAATGTTACAAGCCGCCAAAGGCTTCCGTCTCAAACGCTCCAAGCTTTACCGTTATGCGTCCGACGCCGTGGACCACGGCAAGCAGTACGCCTTCCGTGATCGCAAGGTCAAGAAGCGCACCTTCCGCATGCTCTGGCAGGCGCGCATCAACGCCGCCACCCGCGCTTCCGGCCTCACCTACAGCCGCTTCATCGAAGGCCTGAAAGCCGCCAAGTGTACGCTTGACCGCAAGGTTCTCGCCGACATTGCCGCACAAGACGCCGCCGCGTTTGGTGAACTGGTCAAACTGGCTCAGACCGCGTTGAAGGCCAAACCCGCCGCCACCCTGGCGAAGGCTTAATCCGACGAACAAGTTTCGACTCACGGGCGACCTGCAAAGGCCGCCCGTTTTGCTTTGCCTGCACACAGATGCCTGCTGCGTCGCACGCGAAGGCTTGCGTTCCTGGAAGAACTTAACATCTTCGACTCTCAAATGAGAGCGGCGCAGACAGCTTTAGGAACATTCCAAACGACTCACTGGACGGTCGTCCTAGCCCCGGTGACTCTCGTCGAGACCGGCAGCCTGGATGCGGGTGCGCCACTCGTAGCATCGGCAATTTCGCCGGACGGAAAATCGATCACGGTCAGGCGACGGGATTCTGCGGCTACCAACGTAGCGATCCTCGACGCCGAGCAAAATCGTGAGGTCAAGGTGTTCCCAACTCCGGATGAAGAGTGGGCGCCACTACAGTTCGCGTGGCAAGGAACGCTGCTCCTCACTGCCGGAAAGACGGCCAATACGATCAGCGCATGGGATACAAGGAGCTGGCGAAAAGTCGCCGCTTTCGAGGGCATCGAATGAACCGAATCGCGCAGCATGGCCGCGATCGCGGCGTCACCTGACGGCAATACCATCGCCGCCGGAGGCAAGGCGGGGTCCGTTCTTATCTTTAGGACGTGGACCGACCGTCGAATCCTACGATGCTCAACACGGGTGCCGGACAGGCTCACTTGTCGGCCTTCTCGCCCGATGGCAAAACGCTGGCCATCGGTTCTCTCAATGCCTCGATTCGCCTGTGGAATGTTGCTACCCGTCAGGAAGTGGCCGCCTTCGTTGGTCACAGCAGCTAAATTGACTGTGTCGCCTTCGCGCCAGACGGACGAACGCTTGCCTCTGTCAGCTATGATAAAACGCTCCGGATCTGGCGGGCGCCTTCCTTCGAGGAAATCGCGGCGGCGGAAACGGACCGGCTTCGATCGCTTCAGCCGTAAGCCGACGCATTGTCCTGAGTCACCCGTTCGGGACCGCTCAGAAAACTTCATTTGCAACCTTTCGGTAGGAATTCTTTGGGAAGGAGGTGAAAGCCAATTTGGCGAGTCACGAACCAAATCAGATCAACCCAAAGTTATGAAGTCTCCGCACCCCTTCATCCGCCCGCTCTGCTTCGCCATGTTCGCGATAGTTGCCTTGGCTGTCTGCTTGGACGGCCTCGCTCAGCCGTGGCCGGCTGAACTGCGCATCCAGCGCACGCCCGACGGTCCCGTCCGGCTCGAACTGTTCGGCGACCTTGGAAACGATTACGCCATCGAAGCTGCCGACGATTCCGGCACCGATGCCTGGTCCCCGCAGGTCACGCTCTCCTTGACCGGCCCTTCACAGACCTCGCTGGATTCGAGCTAGTGTGGCCGCCCTAGGCATTTCTACTGCGCGATCACATTTAATGGTCCGGCGCCCGCCTAGGTCGCACCCAACTTCCGCCTCATCGACCACTTGGGGAAATCGCGAGAACTGGGCTACCACTGAACGACACGAACGCCGCGGCATTCGTGCTCGTGTTCACCGCCAACGGTTGTGATTCAGTGCGCAACTTTCTGCCCGCGCTCAATGCGCTGCGCAGCCAGTTCGAGCCGCAACCGCAGGCACTGATACGCCCCGACTGGGCCTGTGGCTGCACACCAATCCGCCACCTCGCGCCCTGCTCGTTGGCCGCCGGGGAAACGGCCCCGTCCTGAATATCCCACCGTTCACGCAAGAGTGGTCCGTCCAGCGCGAGAATACCTTCTCCAAGGATGTGTTGGTCTACGGCATGACCCCGCACATGCACCTGCGAGGAGCCCGTATGAAATATGAGGCCATTTACGCCGATGGCACGAGGGAGGTTCTCCTATCCGTGCCGCACTACGACTTCCACTGGCAAACCCTTTACCGGCTGGAAACGCCGAAGCGGCTGCCGGCAGGAACCCGCCTGGTTGTCAGTGGCGCGTTTGATAATTCACTGCAAAACCCGCACAACCCCGATCCATCGCGGACCGTGTCTTGGGGCGATCAGAGCAACGATGAGATGTTCGCGGATTTTCTGCGTTACACGGAAATGCTGACGTTGCTGACCCAGCCCCGCGGCGCTTTCGCTGCGCGCGGGAGCCGTGTCACTTTTAGCGTCACGGCCAGCAGCCCCACTCCGCCCATCGCCTACCAATGGCGCCTCAACGGCACGGACATTTCGGGTGCGACCGCCAGCAGCATCACGATCACCAACGCGCAATCCGTTCACGAAGGAGATTACACGGTCGCGGTCAGCGATTCGGCGGAAATGATCCTCAGCCAGCCGGCCAGCTTGGTGGTCGGCGACCCGCCCGTGATCGTCCAGCCACCCGAGGCCCAGACCGTGCCGGTGGGCGGCAACGCCACCTTCAGTGTGAGCGTCACCGGCACGCCGCCGTTTGGCTTCTCCTGGCGCAAGGGTAGCGCCGTGCTGACGAACATGGTGCAGAACGAAGCCACTTCCATCTTCACGATCTTCAACGTGCGCACCAACGACGCCGGCAACTACCGCGTGGCGGTGACCAGCGCCTTCAAACCGACCGGCGTAGCCAGTCCCTTCACGTCGCTGACCGTGACCGGGCCGTGAACGCGGCGCGGAGCAGGGCGGTGACGAACATGGTTTTAACCGGATCCATTCAGTTCAAATCAGAGTGCCTCACGCAAAGTCCGCCACGGACGCAAAGAAACTGGAAAAATACGCACGGAAAACAAGCCGCCAGACGGTGAACGGAGTTTCGGTTGATAAAATGCCCCCCTCCGGTTTTCACTTTGCGGCCTTTGCGGCCTTGGCGTGAGGTTTCTTCTGCATCGGTTCGGTTTAAAACCTTCCGTCAGTTTCCACCGGGCTGTCGAAAGCGATTTCTTGCGTGTCATTTGTCCCTGTCAGTGGGTAAAACACTTGGCACGCTATGTCGCTGTTGAACGAAATCGAACCGCTGAAGCAATCCGCACTCGCTGAACTGAAAGCCGCGCCCGACCTCGCGACCCTGGAGCAAACCAAGGGCGCGTGGATCGGGCCGAACGGCAAGTTCACCGCGCTGATGAAACAGCTCGGTACGCTGCCGAAGGAAGAAAAGCCCGCCGCCGGCAAGCTCATCAACGCCGCCAAGGTCGAACTCGAGGCCGCGCTCGTTTCGCGCCGCGAGGAACTGGAACTCAAGGCCGCGCTGCCAAAGGAGCCGACCGACTTCACGCTGCCTGGACGTCGCCGCCCTGTCGGCAAGCTGCATCCGCTCACGCAGGTCACCGACGACATCGTGCGCGCCTTTCGCAAGATCGGCTTCGTCGTCGCCGATGGCCCGGAGATCGAGGACGACTATCATTGCTTCGATTCGCTGAACACGCCCGCCGACCATCCCGCCCGCGATTCGCAGGACACCTTTTACGTCGGGGATAACTCGAAACCCGGAACCCAAAACTCGAAACTTCCCCTGCTCCGCACGCACACCTCCTCCGTGCAGATCCGGGTGATGAAGTCGCAGCCGCCACCGATT
>CAMCCU010000117.1 GCA_945872975.1 Pedosphaera parvula Ellin514 | reverse complement strand
CTGGCTGCGGCGGAGCTTCTCGATCAAGGGCGCGATGATGCCGCGATAGATGAGAGCCGCCAGCGCCGCACCCATGGCCAGCAGCACGGCGGAGGACCAGGTCAGGATACGGTGAAGCTCAGCGATGTCTTGCTGGGTGGGCACGTAGTCGGCACTGCGCCGCAGGTTGTCCACCCGCTGCCAGGTGTAGGCTTCCGTCCAGATGATGATCCCCAGCGCGATGGCGATGCCGACGTAGTGCGGGAGGTAGCGTAGTTGGGCGGCGAGTTTCACGGGGTTTGCTCGGTCTTCAACGGTTCAACTGCCAGAGTGTGAAGTTCAACCCGGAGGCGAAGCTGACCCACGCCAGATACGGCACGAGCAGCCAGGCGGCCGTGCGCTCCCTCGGCCAAAACGCGACGATCGTTCCACTGATGCCTAGCCAAAGCAGGACGATTTCGCCGAAGGCGAGCGCGGGGTTTTTCAAGCCGAAGAATAACCAGGACCAAAGGGCGTTGAGAAACAATTGTATCAGGAACAGCGACAGCGGGAGCCGGTTGACCCTGAAGCCACCGCGTCGCCAGACAAGCCACGCCGCCACAGCCATCATCGTGTAGAGCGCGGACCAGACCGGGCCGAAGATCCAGTTGGGCGGATTCCAGGTTGGTTTCTTGAGGGCCGCATACCATTCGCCCGGCATGAACTGCGAGCCGAAGGCCGCGGCGCTGAAACACAGCACGATCCAGGCGACGAGCGCGACGATGGATTTCCCGGCGGGCTGTCCGCTCGGCATCGGTGAACATTTAGGAGTCACTGGTAAAATGATTAGCAGGCTTCAGACCTTCGGCAAATCATGAAGAAGAACTCAGGTGAAGGCAAAGCCGGGAGGCCACCCACTGACAACCGAGTGAGCAACGATGGCTTCCGGGCGGCCATGCGATTCACACAAGCCGCAGGGAATCGTCGGTTTAAGGCTCATTTCTCCCGTGGCACAGCGGCAGCTAAAGCAGGATTCGTTCGTGGCACGAGCCACGACAGCAAACGAAAAAGCATTAAGCGTGTGACGAGTGAAAACAGCATGGCAAGAAACTCAATCAACGATTCAAACAACAACCAACATCTCGAACCTATGACAGCTCAAGATCGAATCAGTGAACTCCCTGAACCTCCGGCTGCTCCTGCGCTGAAGAAGCGCATTCTGATCGCTGATGACTCACCGCAGATTCGCGAATCTCTCGGCAAATTGCTGCGCCGCGCGAACTACGACGTCGCGTTCGCCGCCCACGGCGGGCACGTCCTCGATCTCGCGTTCAACGAAGACTTCGACCTGCTCCTGCTCGATCTCAACATGCCGGAAATGGACGGCTGGGACGCGCTGGATCGGCTTGCAAGCATGAAGCCGACGCTGCCGATTATCATCATCACCGCGCAGCCCAACCAGCGCGAGTGGATCACCACGGCCGGCGCCCATGCGCTGCTGGAGAAGCCCCTCGATCTGCCGCTGCTTCTGAAGACCATTGAAGATTTTCTCCAGATGCCGCCGGTCACCCAGTCCGACCGCACCACCGGCAAGCGTGAGCGCTTTCGCTACGGCTGGCCCCGCCGCAACGGCACGGACCCCGGCACTGAAACGGCTCGTGGCGGAATCAACGAATGACCCCAACCACCCAATCCGGAGACAACGTTATGAAACTGAGCCTGTATGAAATCTTGAAAGCGGAGCGCGAACTCGCCGCCTCCCGGCCTTCGCCTCGCACCGTCTGGCAACACCTGCTGGTGCCCGTGGACTTCACCGAGAGTTCACGCGAAGCCCTCAAGCTCGCTGGCTCGCTCGCCGCAGATCCTGAAGATCGGATAACCCTGCTGCACGTCGTCGCGCCGGAGTCCTTGTCGCACCGGGGCAACGCCGTGATGATGACCCTGAGCAAGGAGGACGCGGAGTTGAAGGCCGAGGCTGAGACACGCTTGCGCCGCTGGGCCGCGCAGGAAGCCGGACCCGATATCGAGGTCGAAATCGTCGTGCGCAGCGGCCCCGTTCATCGCGAAATCCTGCGTGTCGCCGAGACACACTCGTGCGATGTCATCGTCCTCGCCACCGAGGCGAAGAATTGGTTTCAAAGGTTGTTCCTCGGCAGCGTCACGCGCCGACTCGCGCGGAACGCGCCCTGCGCGGTCATCACAATTCGTCCACCCAGGCCGCAGCAAACAATTCCCGTGCAATTCAAACCGGATGAAGCGTGGCGTGCCACCCCCGGGAAGCGCCAGGTCATGAGAGCCGCCAAAACGATCACCAACACGAGGTAACCATGATCATTCTCCTTTTCCTCTTCACCCTCGCGATCGCGCTGCTGGCCCAGTGGCAGGTTAAACGCATGTATCGCCGCTACAGCCTGGTGCCCGCCACTTCCGGCCGCACGGGCGCGGAGGTCGCACAGGAGATCCTGCGTGGCGCGGGCATTCGCGACGTGGAGATCGCCGAGCATGACGAAATGCTGGGTGACCACTACGACCCGCGTCACAAACGTCTCGTCCTTTCGTCTGCGAACTACCACGGCACTTCGCTCGCCGCGCTCGGCGTGGCCGCGCACGAGGCGGGGCACGCGCTCCAGCATCAGGCCGCTTACGCGCCGCTGCACCTGCGCATGGCGGCGGTGGGCGTGACGAACTTCGCCAGCCAGATTGTCGCCTTCCTGCCGCTCGTCGGCATCATGACCGGACTGCTCTCGACCGTCACCGGCCTCACCATCATGGCGGTGGCCTGGGGCGTGATCATGACGTTCAACCTCGTCACGCTGCCCGTCGAGTTTGATGCCTCGCGTCGCGCCAAGATAATGCTGTCGAGTCTTGGCTTCATTTCCGGGCCCGCTGAACATGCCGGCGTCAGCAAGGTGCTCAATGCTGCCGCCATGACTTATGTGGCTGCCTTCGTCACCTCGCTGGTTTACCTGCTCTGGTATCTGCTGCCGCTGCTCACGGGCGGGAACCGGCAGAGAGGGTGAGCCGTTCAAACTTTCATCCCTGAACAGAAACTTGTGAATACAAAACTCGGCTACTGGATGGTGGTTTACGGCCTTTTCCTCATCGCCATGGGCCTCGCCGGTTACGCCTCCAATCCGGAGAAGGCAAAGACGGCGCTGATGTCCGGCGGCGCTTTCGGCGCGCTCTCCATGCTTTGGGGCTGGCTGATGACGCGCGGGTTCGCCTGGAGCCGTTGGGCCGGGTGCGCAACCACTGCATTTCTGGTCGTGGTCTTCAGTTGGCGCGCGAGCGTGAGCTGGATGGCCTTCGCCAACGGCGCTGCGGACAAACTGACCGCCGCCGTACTGATCACCGCAATGGGCGCAGCTTCGATCTTGATGCTGATCGCGCTGGTGCGCGGTCTGGCCCGAAGACAACCGCACCCCGGCGAACCTCGCCGGTGAATTGGACGGCTCGGACCCCGGAACTGTTCTGGCACATCCGCCACCAGAACCCGCTAAAACTTTGCACAGGTTTGGAACTGTGCTAAACATTGAGCCAATCATGAAAACCAAACCCATCATCTCACTCGTGACCACCCTCGCGGCGGTCCTGTTTAACTCGAACGTATCCGCCGATCCCCATCCGGGCGGAGCCCTCAACTTCCCGTCCTATCGATGGACCGAGGTCAACCCATCCGCTTCCTGGGCGCCGCGCGCCGGTCTGCAGGTGGTCGAGTTGCGAAATCGTTTCTACCTCATGGGCGGGCGCACGCCGCTGGACCCGGCCGTCGTCGGCTTCCCCGGCGCGAGCATCCTCTGGAACGATGTCTGGACGAGCGATGATCTGGGCACCTCATGGCAGCCGGCTCTGCCCCCGGGCGACTTCGGACAGTTCCCGGCCCGCGCCTACTTCCAGGCGGTGACGAAGGGGAATTCCATCTATGTGCTCGGCGGCCAGAATTTCAAAGTCATCCCCAACCCCAACCCCGCTCCGGGCGCTCCGCCCTTCATCTCCTCGTCGGACTTTTTCAACGATGTCTGGCGCAGCCACGACGGTATGAGCTGGACGCCGCTCACCACCAATGCCCCCTGGTCCCCGCGCGCGGGCCTGAGCAGCGTGGTATTCAAAGGCGAACTCTATGTGCTCGGCGGCTCGGTCAACGACGACTCGTCGATTGTCGGCGGCCCGCCGCAACGCGTTTACTTCAACGATGTCTGGCGTTCGCGCGACGGCGTGAACTGGACACCTGCGACCACCAACGCAACGTGGGCGCCCCGCGCCGGGGCCGCCGTGGTGGTGAAGAACGGCTACCTCTACCTGCTCGGTGGCGAATCCGGTTTCCTCTGCGCCCCGCAACCCTGTGACCTGCCCTACTTCAACGACGTCTGGCGCTCACGCGACGGCGCGCACTGGGAACTCGTCACGCCTTCCGCCGATTGGTCGCCCCGTCCGGGCCACCAGGCCGTTGTGTTGTTGGATCGGATCATCGTCTTCGGCGGATTCGGGCTGCCTTTCAACCCTTCGGATATGTGGGCCAGCCGCAACGGACGCGACTGGACCCAAGTCAGCGACGCGCCGTGGAACGCCACGTCCTCTGACGACATCAAGTATGACTTTGATGCCCTGGCGGTGCAGGGCGGCAAAGGCGGCCTGCGTCCGTCCATCTTCACCTTTGGTGGTGACCGCGAGACTTTCAACTTCGGGGATCCGCTGAATTACCTGCGCGTGGACAACGACGTCTGGCGCTGGTCACCCTCGAAATCGCCGAAGACTCATCAACCCGACAAGAAGTAAAGCCCTGCCGAAGGTGACGAGCAGCGGCGGAATGGATATCCTCCGGGCATGACAGTCGTCATCACCGAGGTCTTAGTGCTGCTGCTGCTGCTCGTGGCGAACGGCGTGTTCGCCATGACGGAGATCGCCATCGTCTCCGCGCGCAAGCCCCGCTTGCGCCGCCTCGCCGAGCAGGGCGACTCGCGGGCACGCGTGGCGCTGGAACTCGCGGAGTCGCCGAACCGTTTTCTGTCCACCGTGCAGTTGGGCATCACGCTCGTCGGGATCTTCGCGGGCGCGTTCGGCGGCGCGACGCTGGCCGAGAAACTGGCCCAGCCGCTGGGGCAGATTGCCTGGCTCGCGCCCTACGCAAAACAGGTTTCGCTCGGCCTGGTCGTGATCGCCATCACCTACTTTTCGCTCGTCATCGGCGAGCTGGTGCCCAAGCGCATCGGCCTGGGCAACCCTGAAGGCATCGCGCTCGTCATGGCGAAATTCATGAACCGGCTTTCCGTGCTCACCGCGCCGCTCATCACGTTTCTCAGCAAGTCCACCGAGGTGCTGCTGCGGTTGTTCGGAGTGAAACCCCGGCCCGACGCGGCCGTCACCGAGGACGAGGTGCGCGGCTTGATGCAGGAAGGCGTGCGCGCCGGCGCCTTCAACAAGGTCGAGAGCCACATCATCCACAGCGCGCTCGATCTCGATCGGTTGAGCGTGCGCGACTTGATGGCTCCGCGTCCGAAAATCATCTTCGTCAACAAGAACGATCCGCACGACGTCATCTGGCACAAGATCGTCGTCAGCGGCCATTCGCACTTCCCGGTTTATGAAGGCCAGCGCGACAACGTGGTGGGCATCGTCTCGGTAAAGTCGATTTACGCGAACCTCGCCGCCGGCACCACCGCTCGCACCGCCGACCTCATGACCAAGCCGCTCATCGTGCCGGCGACACAAACCGCCATCCAACTGCTCGACGCCTTTAAGCAGACCGGCAAACACCTTGCGCTGGTCACGGACGAGTTCGGCAGCATCGTCGGTCTGGTGGCGTTGCACGACGTGATGGAGGCGCTTGTCGGTGAATTCCCCTCTCTCGAAGAACGTGCCCGGCCCGAGATTAAGAAACGCGACGATGGCTCCTGGCTCATCGACGCGATGATTGAAATTGAGCGTGTCGAAGCGGCGTTGCCCGGCTTCCGATTGAGCGACGCGCAGAACAAGGATTACCAGACCCTCGCTGGATTTGTCGTGAAGGCGCTGGGCCGCGTCCCCCGCGAAGGCGAGACCGTCGAAGCGCAAGGCTACGTCTTCGAGATCCTCGACATGGACGGCCATCGAGTGGACAAGGTGCTCGTGATGCCAGCGAAGACGCCAGGCTCCGACCGTGCCGCAAATTGAGAAGTGAGAGGCAGGAGCAGCGGGGGGAAAGTCATTTTCAGAATGCCCGCCAGGTCGCGCAGCTAGTCCGGCAGGGAGTATTGTCTGAGCTCCTGGATGAGGTTGTCGTAGCGCACCACACACACGAAGAAGATCGATGCCGCCACCAGTGCTTGCAGGAAGATTACCAAATCTTGCATGCCCGAATCGTGACGCTGTTTGCACTGAACAGGCACGAACGATTTTTGGTGCGCCGCGTTTCAAAGCCGTCCGCCCGTTTCATGCCGACGGCGGGCCAGCTTCTTTGCCTCCGTGGTCATGGGGTCTTTTTCCGGGTGGTCATTCAGTTGAAAAGGCGTTGCCAGGCATCAGATCCGCCGAGGCAAAGCGCGAATCCTGCGGCCAGCCGGGCGGGCTGGCTCGACAAGGTGCGTCTCAGCACACGGTTGAGGATGCGTTTTTTGCCACCTGAATGACTGGTGTCGCTGATAAGTTCGGTGGGCATCATGAAACCGATTGGTCGGCTGAAAGTCTTTTACGCAGGCGACGCATCTGCTTTTGCAAGGCTTCGGTCTGGCGTTCCAGTTCGCGTAGCTCCGTTTCGAGGGTGGGTGCCTCTGTGGGCGTGGCGTGCGCCGTTCGGTCGCTCTCGGCTATCTCGTCATGCATCTCCGCCATGCTGTTCATGATGATGCCGATGAAGAGATTCGAAATGATCATCGTGCCGAAGACGATGAAGGTGACGAAGTAGAACGCGACCTTGACGGCGGAGACGTATTCGATGGCGCGGTTGAAGACATCGACCCAGTTGTCGAGGGTGACGATGCGGAAGAGTGTGAAGAGCGCGGTGGGCAGGGAGCCGAAGTCGGCCGGGTCCGCCCCGCCGAACAAATGCACGCCGGCCACCGCATAGATGTAGAACAGCAACGCCAGCAGCAGGCTCACCTAGCCCATCGCCGAGAGGCTCTTGAGCAGCGCGCCGACCAGGAGTTGCAGCTTGGGCAGCGAGCTCACGAGACGGAGCAGGGGCAGCACGCGGGCGAGTCGGAGTACCGCCGCGAACGGCCCGGCCACCGGCAGCAGACAGAGCGCGACAATCACACAGTCGAAGATGTTCCAGCCGTCGCGGAAGTAATCGACCGGTCGCCGGCCGTGGGCCGCGAGCTTCAATGCGATCTCGGTGACGAAGATGGCAAGGATGGCGAAGTTGAGCGCATGCAGCAGATCCCCATGTTGCGCCACCAGCGCCGCGCTGGTTTCCAGGCCGGCCAGCACGCCCGCGAGGAGAATTACTGCGATGATGACTCCGCGAAACGCTTTGGATCCGGTGAGGCGTTGAGCGAACTGGATCATGGCGGGTTAAGCACCTCTTGCGAGTGAGGTTTCGCTGCCGGCCTCGACAGCGGCGTGATCAAGACCTTGTCGCCCGTCTCGCCGTCAAGGTCGATGATTTCGATGCGGGTCATGCTTCGTTGGGTTTGGGCACCACCGTCGGTATGGCCACTTTCTTCGGCCGCAGCAGCGACATCACCATGGACACCGCCAGAATCAGCACGATGACGCCGAGCGAGAGAAGTGTGTCGAGCTTCCAGGGCGAATGGGCCAGCAGCATCTTCACGCCGACGAAGGTGAGCACCACGCCAAGCCCGATCTTGAGGTAATGGAATTTGTCCATCACACCGGCCAGCGCAAAGTAGAGCGAGCGCAGGCCGAGGATGGCGAACACGTTCGAGGTATAGACGATGAACGGATCGGTGGTGACGGCGAAGATCGCGGGGATCGAATCCACCGCGAAGATCACGTCGGATATTTCCACCAGCAGCAGCACGACGAACAGCGGCGTGGCCATGCGGATGCCGTTCTCGCGCACGAAGAACTTGTCGCCCCGATAGTCCGGCGTCACCGGCATGAGCTTCTTGAACCAGCGGACGACCGGGTTGCGCTCGGGATGAATCTCCTCCTCGCGCTTCACGATCATCTTGATGCCCGTCAGGATCAGGAACCCGCCGAAGATGTAGATGATCCAGGAGAACTTCGTGATGAGCGCCGCGCCCAGGACGATCATGATGGCGCGCATGATCAGCGCGCCCAGAATTCCCCAGAACAGCACCTTGTGCTGAAACAGCGGCGGCACGGCGAAATAGGAGAAGAGCAACGCGAACACGAACACGTTGTCCACGCTCAACGATTTCTCGATGAGATAGCCAGTGAAGAACTCCAGCGCCTTCGTCGAGCCGGCGTAGTGCCAGATTCCGGCGTTGAAGACCAACGCCAGCGCGACCCAGATGCCCGTCCAGATAAACGATTCTTTCAGCGACACGACATGCGCCTTGCGATGAAACACGCCGAGGTCCAGCGCGAGCATCGCGAGGACGAACACATTGAAACCGACCCAGAGCCAGATTGATTCAGTCATAGTTTTGTTAACCGCGCAAAGGTTAGCAGCCGGGCGCGGGGCGACTACTCGGAAGTTCAGAAGTGTCCGTTAGCTTAATCCGAAGTGTTTGCAGAGGGTCGGTTCGGCGGCGCCCGGCCCCGTTGCCAAAAACCTTGCCGCGCTGCATCGCCCGCAGATACTCAGTGCGAAGGCGACCGTCGGAGAATGCGGGAAAGACTTCCGGGCTAGGGCGACCGGCCAGCAAACACAGGGGTAGTTCGGAGCGGAGCCTGGAATCAATCAAGCCAAAGCAAGAAAATGAAAAAACTTATCTGGATGGAAATGGTGCTCATCGGCGCCTCGGTTCTGATCTTCAGAAGTGTGTGGAATTTCCTCGATTCAAAGGCCTGGGCTTCGGGTGGAGTTGGACTCACGGTGCTCCTGGTTGCGGGCGTTCTCCTGGCGGCCTTCGCCTTGCATCACATCCAGAAGCCGACCGAAGAAAAGGAAGACAAACGGAAAGTTGGTTAAGCCATGCACCAGTAGTTTCACCACCCTGCTGAAGGATTTCGACGCTGTCCTGACGCAGGCCACGCGGCTGGATTACACCGCAGATCCAACCGTGGTCTGAGGACTCACTTGAAGCGCCAATGCCACCTGCCTTGAGTCAAAGGCTCTTCTCCAATAAGGCCATTAGCGACCGGTGTTTTCCACCGTTGGATTCCCGCCTTCAGCGGCTGGCGGACGCACCGCCAGCACGGAGCAGGGGATTTCCCTCAGCAACCGTTCGACCGTGGAACCGAGCAGGATGTAATGCAGCGCGATTCGCCCCCGGGTGCCGAGCACGACGAGATCCGCGCCCACGCTCCGGCAGTATTCGGCGATGCCGTGGCCGTGGGTTTTGGCCTGCGTGACCGAGTAGATCGCTGGCGTTTCTTCCGGCACGTTCGTGAACTGGCGCAGGTTGCCTTCCAGAAGCGCGCCACAGCCTTTTTCGAAATCCGCGAGCGCTGAAAACTGTTCGGAGAAATTCCAGTTGTTCCACTCGGCCTGAAAAACATGCAGGAAGTGCAACTCGGAATGATCCTGGCCCGCCACGCGCAGGGCGTGCTTCACCACTTCTTTCGAGGTCTCCGAAAAATCCACGCACGCCACGATGCGCTGAAACGGCCGCGGGTGGGCTTGTTTGACGAGCAAGACCTTGGTGGCGGTTTTGCGGAGGCACTTCGTGGCCAGCGTGCCCGCACCGTAAGGCAACAGCGAGTCGCCGGTGATACCGAGGACCAGCAGGTCAACGTGGCGGGACCAGCTTTGCTCCAGCAGCACGTCGAGCGGCGTTCCGTTCATCACCTCGCGGCTGTGCCCGGTCGGGGCGCCGGCTTCGCGCGTCCAGTCGGCGAGCCGGCTGATGGCGTGTTCGCGGTTGAGCCGGCGCCACTCGTCGAGTTCGGGCGGAAACCCGGCCAGGGAGTTGTCCTGCGCTGATGACTCTATGACATGAATGACTCTCAGGCTGGCATTGTTCGAGCGCGCCAGCCGCGCGGCCTGTTCAAGCGCGCAACGGGAGCATTCCGAGAAGTCCACGCCCACGAGGATGGTTTTGAGTTTGTTCATAAGCTTTGGATTTCGACCCTGCCATCCCTTTGTCTTCGGAGCGACACAACCGCTGCGCCAGGCCTGCCGTTCATTGTTCTCGCACGAGGCTGAGCAGTTGCGCGGGGTTGACGCTGCGCGCTTTGGCCTGGATGTCGCCGGCGTAACGCTCGTGCAGTGATTTCGCCTCGCCGACGAGCGCGGAGAACAGTTCGCGCATTTGCAACGCCGAGAGCGTGCGGCCGCCGGCGTAATAGCGCTGCGCCATTTTGCCAAGCGCCCAGGTGCTGGCGAAGGTCAGCGCGGAACTGGCCGCCTGGTTGCCGATGGTGCGGGCCAGGCCACCGCCGAATTTGCCGAGCAATCCGCCGAGCAGCTTCCGCGCGTAGCCCTCTACGACTTGCGAGGTGAGCCCCACGCCGGCCGCGCCGAGCAGTTCGGTGATGTGCCGGCGGTCGAGGGTGTATCCGTGCTCCTTGCCGACGCGATAGACCATCTTCATCTGCATCGGCACGATGGCCATCGTCGCCAGTGATTCAGGCAGCAACTCCAGCGCGCCGTTGAGAATCGCGTAGTTCAGCACCATCTGGTCGGTAATGGCAGCGCCTTCGGGCCTGACGTCAATGATCGGGGTCGCGGCGGACTCGGCTACCGCCGCCGGCAAGACGAGTGGCACCGAGGCAAGAGCCAGGGCGCCGGCCTGTTCCTCGAAACGCGCCATCGTGGGGGCGTCGAGCGCGAGCGCGCGGCGCAGGCTGGAGAGGAAATCTTTCTCGGCGGCGTTCAACGCGTCGTCCGCGTCGCAAACGCACACGGCCATCTCGTAGGCGAGAGTGCGGGACTCGGGCGAAGGCAAAGCGGAGGCCGCGCGTTCCACGGAAGTGCGCTTCATCAACACATCCTGATAGAGCTTCGCGGTGTCGAGGCCGGGAGAGGAGAACCCCTCGGTGATACGTTTGAACTCGGCGCGTTCGGCGTCGTTCTTGCCGCCGTCGGCAAAGGCGGCCATGAGGCAGACGGTGAGGATGGCTTCGTGTTCGGAGGTATTCATGGTCTCGAGGTTGACGTTGGTGCGGATAGGATGTTCAGGGGTGGAAGTGTTCATGGGGTTCAAGGGAGAACTTGGCCAAGGGTTGGGCGACGCAAAACATTTCTCAAAAGCGCCGCAGCCATCGCCAGCGAAGCGGTGCCCATCAGGGTGATCAGGATCGCGGCGGTGAGTTTCTCCGACGCGCCGCCGGCGAACGCCATCCAACTCACGCTCGCGCGCCACGCGAAGACGACGAGCAGCAGAGTCGTCGTTGCGAGCGCGGCCCACCGGCTCCAACCGATCCCGCGCGACATCAGCCAACCCCACAGCATCGAGAGCGCGCCGAAAGTGCCACCGGACATCAAGGCGGTGGCAGCTTTCTCCGGGTTCGACAAGTAGCCCGCCGCGCCCATGGCGATGAGGAAGAGCCCGTAAGCGATCATCCATTGGCTGAGTTTCGTTTTCATGAGTGGGCGGCTTCCTTGGGTTCAGCTCCCGTTACCGGCGTGCGCCGCGAGATTTTGAGGCCGGAGCCTGTAAATTAGTTTTCACATTTTGCACCTGTTTGGCAGCGCGGCGCGTGATGGTGGCGCGCAGGTCTTTCATCACTTTCTCGAACGCGGCCCGGACCGTGTGATCGCGAGCGTCCGCGAAGACATCCGGCCCCGGCGTGACGAGATGGACACGCGCCTCGTAAGCGGGACTGGCGTCCGCATGGTGCGCCAGCTCGATGTTGGCCTCATCGATCTGGCGCGCTTCGCCCAGCGCCAGGATTTGTTTCTCCACCCAGGAATCCAGGGCGTTCGTCGAACGGATGCTCACATGCTTCAAGTTCAGTTTCATAGTTGTCGTTGTGCGCCTCCGGTTCATCCAAAGGCTGTCGTTCACGTCCAGACCTTGGAGCACGCACGCAGCGCGGACTAATACGCCTTTCCGAATGGACGCTTCGGTTAATCCGAAGCATCCTTCGTCAACGATGGAATGGCTGAATTACCACCACCTGCGCTACTTCTGGACCGTGGCCACGGAAGGCAGCCTCGCGCGTGCCGCGGAAAAGCTGCACGTTTCCCAACCGTCCATCTCCGAACAGATTCGCGAACTGGAATCCGTCCTCGGCGAAAAACTTTTCCGACGTGAAGGCCGGAACAACAAGCTGACCGAGACCGGGCGAATCGTGCTCGGCTACGCGGAGGAAATTTTCTCCCTCGGCCGCGAGCTGATGAACGCGGTTAAGCAGCGCCCGGGCACGCGCACCTTGAAGCTCTACGTGGGCGTGACGGATTCGTTTCCCAAACTGGTGACGAACGAAATTCTCAAACCGGCCTTTGCGCTGTCGCAGCCCGTGCATGTCATCTGCCGCGAGGGCAAGATGGAGGACTTGCTCGCCCAGCTTGCGGCGCATCGTCTCGACCTCGTGCTCTCCGACGA
>CAMCCU010000116.1 GCA_945872975.1 Pedosphaera parvula Ellin514 | reverse complement strand
GCACGCAGTCGAAGCGTCTGCGCCATCCCCTTCAGGTACGCCAGATGCGGCAGCAACATGCGGTAGTTCTCCTTGTATTCGAGCGGGAATACCGCGAACGGCCTCGCGCTCACCGAAGCAAGTTCGGCAAACTCCGCATCCACTCCCTTCAGCAAAGCGAGGACTTCCCTGGCCGCCTCCTGTGCACTCGACGCGGCGTTGGTCGCATTCGTCGTCAGGTATTCTTGCCATTGCACCAGGTCAGCGAAAGTTCCCGTCTGCCACAGTCCCGCCGGCGGCACCTTTTTTCGTGAACCCTTCTGCTGAAGGATCGCCCCCACCGCCGCTGCCCGATCCTTCGACTGTTGATTGTTCCAGCGGATCGGCTGGTCAGGGACCTTGGTGTAATCCAGCAAGCCAGCCAGGAGCGGCGTCGCGGCGAAGTTCTGATCATCAGGCACGGCTGACGGGATGAAATCTGTGAAGTCGAACCGCTCTCCTTTCGCTTCCCACTCGCCTCGGAACTGCGTCCATTCCCGCTGCCCGCGCCAGTTCAGAAATGCGACAATCCCCAACAACAGGAGGATGAGTGTGAACGCTCCGAACACGAGGAACTTGACGAGCCGGCGAATCGGCGAACTGGACGGTGATGTCGTGGACATGTCAGACATGAACCCTTCGACAACCTTCACGTCAACTCCTCACGCAACGGTCACCAACAAATCACCGTCATGCCAGTCGTTCAGCCGAGCCGGACTTCCTTGCCGCTCCCGGCTGACGCGTAGAGCGCATCCAACGTCTGCTGGACCTTGAGCGATTCTTCGGGCAGCACCAGCAGCTTCTTGCCATCGAGCACGCTGTGGACGAAGTGATGCACACGATCCTCCGGGTACGGCACCTTGCTGGAATTGTATTGGATGGTCTCCTGCGCGTCGATCGTGTTGCGGAACATCCTTGCTGGAAACAGGCTGAATCCCGCCGCCGTACCGAACAAATCGATCCCATACTCGCGAGCCTGCTGATCCTGAAAGCACGCCCAGCCCACCTCCATTGAAATGCTCCGGCCGCTCTTCAACCTCAACAAGGCCACGCCGTAATCCTCCACATCGAACGTCCGTTTCGGGTCCACTTCGCTGCGCCCCCAATCCATCTCGCCCAGACCGCGCGGACCAAACTTCGCGTAGGTCTGGGCGGACACCGTGGCCACATCAAATTCCTTCATCAAGTGCAGGCAGGTATCGAGCAGATGCACGCCGAGATCGTAGATGCAGCCGCCGCCCGACTTGCTCTTCTGCGTGAACCAGGACCCGATGCGCGGAATGCCAGCGCGCCGCAGCCAGAAACAACGAATGTGATAGACCTCGCCCAGATCGCCCTTGTCCACGACCTGCCTGGCCAGTTGCGTGTGGCGATTGAAACGAAAATTCTGCGCCACCATCAACGTGCGCTTCATCGTTTTGGCCACCTCAATGATCTTCGCCGCCTCCTTCGCGCTCGTCGCCATCGGCTTTTCGAGCAAGACATGTTTTCGCGCCTTCAATGCCTCAATCGCCACCGGCGCATGCAGATGATTCGGCAGGGCAATGGTTACCGCGTCGATATCCGGCTGCTCCAACAGCTCATGATAGTCTGCGTAACTGCGAGAGATGTTGTAGCGAGCCGACGCCTCTCGCGCCCGCTGCGGATTGGCCTCCGCCAGCGCCACCGCCGCCGCGCGATGACACGTAGTCAGGCTATGAAGGTGATCCAAACCGATACCACCTGCCCCGATGACCGCACAGCGAAGCTTGTCTGCCATAGCATTTGGGAAATGATGAGTTCAGTGCATCCGTTGAAAGTGAATCACTTATAGTAAGCTCAGGCAGGCACGGTCAAGAAAAGACATCTTTTCCACTACCTTCGCAGGTGCGAAGGCCGGCACCCGCACCTTCAAGATGCGATGCCTCGCATCCAATTCAGCCGATGAACAGCGGCTTCATGTGACGGTCGAAGATGTTCTCCGTCACGTTCTTCGCCACGATGGCCTCGTTCGACTTCAGCAAGCCCGTGTAACGCGCGCCCGCCTTCGCCGCGAGCTTGAACGAAACATGCAGCAACTGGCGGAAGCTCGCGTTGAACTCCGCATGACCGGGGATGTGCCGCAGCGCATTCGCGAACTGTTCGCCGCGCCAGCCGTTCACCAACGCGGCAGACGGCAGCTTCGCCTTGTCGATGTCGATGACGCTCGCGTAGGGCGCGCAGAGTTCGTCCACATGTTCGAGCGCGTAAGTGTAAATCTCCTTCGCCAGCGCCAGTCCTTCGCCGCCTGCTTCTGCGAGGCCGATGAGTTCTTCGAGCCATGTCGTGCCGGCGGTCTTGAGATGCAGGCCCGCGCCGGTGCGTTGCAACGCGTGGCGGATGATCGGGTAGAGCGAAAACTTGTCACTGCCGCTGTGGACGGAGAGCTTGAGATTCGCCGGGAGACCGTAGCGCGCGATGGCGTGCGCGATGACGGCAAGGTCGTCGTTGAACTCCTTCTCGAACTTCGCGAGGTCGCCGACGTAATCCACGCCCTTGTTGAAACGCCCGGTGAACTTCGGCGCGATGGTCTGCACCTTCACGCCTTCGTCCGCCAGCGCGGCGAGAATGATGAGCAGCTCCGGCGGCGTCTGCGGCGCATCGGTTTCGTCCATCGACACCTCGGCGATGAACTGGTCCTCCCCACCCTTCTTCGCCGCGATGTGGCGGTAAATCTTTCCGGAATCCTGCACCGCGAGCAGATACTTCCCCGCGACGCGTGCGACCTCGTCCCCGGTGATTTGGAACGGCTGCGAGATGCCCGCGATGCTCACGCTGCCGGAAAGTTCCAGATGCCGCCTCACGAACGCGCCGACCGCTTCTGCCGGTGCCGCCTTACCAATGCTGTCCGCGACATCGATGGTGAAGAAGTCCGAGCACGGGAGAAAGCGCTCCACCGTTTCGAGCCGGATATGATCGGCATCGACGTGCCAGCCGCCGGTCCAGCCCTGGGACTTCACTGCGGCCTGCGCGGCGTCGAACACGCTCTGCGGCTCCGACCCGATGAAAGTGTGTTCGCGATTGGATTTGTTCCAGACCGGCGCGACGTGGACGCCGTGTTTGGCGAGCAATTGAAACGCGTGAAGCTGGGCCTTCGCCTGATGCGCGAAGCGATCGCCCACGCCGAAAGAGAAACGTTCTAGTGTCAACACAGTGGGGCGGAGGGTGGCGGAAAGCGGGGCTATGCTCAAGGCTAACTCAAAGTCCGGAGCACATCGGCGCTATCCCTCCCTTACCCTCACTCCGTCGAAGACAGGTGGTTGCCAGGACTCTGGCGACCACCTGTGCGAGAGAAATTTCAAACCACTGAAACGACGATGCGTCGCATCACTCGCCGACTGTTGGCGGGGAACGCTCGAATCAGTCCTTGTCGTTGCTGCGGCCGCGATGACGAGTCGCTTCGACAATCACGCCGGCGGAACTGCAGGTCCAGTAGAGCGAGCCATCGCGGCTAACGGTGATGTCCGTGGGTTCAGGATCACCGAAGTTCACCAGCGTCTTCTTCTTCGTGCGCAAGTTCAGCTCCCAGACGCGGTTCTGTCCGCCGTTGGCACCGGAGACGCCGGGCGTGGGCACCTCGGTCCAGTAGAGCCGGTCGCCCTTCTTGTTCAGCGCGATGCCGACGGGTTTGTTGAGGTCTTTGATCAGGACGCTGGTGTTGCCCTTGGCGTCTTGTTCAAGGATGACGCCGGCGGATTTGCAGGTCCAATACAGCTCGCCCTTGCGGCTGACGGCGATGTCCTGCGGCTCCGGTTCGCCCATGTGCAGCACGCTCACGGCGTCGCCATCGAAGACAGCAACGCTGTTCGAGCCGCCGTTCATGTCGTTGACGCCCGGGGTGGGGAGCTGGGTGAAATAGACGTTCCCTGATCGATCCACGGCGATGCCGCTCGGTTTCTGCAAACCAGTCAGCAGCGGCATGGCATCACCTTCCTCACCTTGGGTCAGGATGACGCCGGCGGATTTGCAGGTCCAATACAGGTTGCCCCAGCGGTCGAGTGCGAGATTCACCGGCTCCGGTTCGCCCATGTGCAGCGTGGTGATGGTGCTATCCTCAAGGTCGATCATTTTTACGGCATTGCCGGCCATCGGGACGCCGGGATTCGGCACCTCGGAGAAGTAGAGTTCGTCGCACGCGCCGGCGACGACACCGGTGGGGCGGGTCAGTCCGCTGGCGACGACGCGCGTTTTGAATTCCGCCGCCTGTGCCGAGAGAGACAGCAGCCCGGCGAGGGCGAAAAGGAGGGAGGTCTTTTTATGGTTCATGATGTTCGTTTGATGTTGGTCAATCCGCCTCGCGGTTGAGCGGAGCGGCGGCGGTTCACGGCGAAGTTGCCGTTGCCGTGCCGGTGCTCGTGGCCCGAGGCGTCGCAGGGTGAGAGCCGCGGGCATCTCGATTATTCCATGACGTGAACGAGGCCGCAGATTGAGGGTTGATGAACGCATTCCGGCGATTGACCATGTCAACGTGATCACCGCCACCGTATGTTCGTTCTCCGGGAATAAACTCCGCTGTCGGCTCTCTCAATCAAAATGAACGATGCGGGCGAGATCGATTTGGTGGAGCGGTTCTATCAACCGCTCTATCACTTTGCCCTGAGCCTGGCGCGGAACGAGGTGGGCGCGGCGGATCTCACGCAGGAGACGTTTTATCTTTGGGCCGCCAAGGGTCATCAACTCCGCGACGCCTCCAAGGTGAAGTCCTGGCTCTTCACCACGCTGCACCGCGAATTCCTCCGGCGCCACCGCCACTCGACCCGCTTCCCGCATCACGAGACGAGCGAAGTGCTCGACGAGCTGCCCGTCATCACGAGCACGGTGGTGGACGATCTCGATTCGATCATTGTCATGCAGGCGCTCCAGCGCGTGGACGAGCATTACCGCGTGCCGCTCGCGTTGTTCTACCTCGATGATTTCTCCTACAAGGAAATCGCCGCGATGCTGGAGCTGCCCATCGGCACCATCATGTCCCGTCTCGCCCGGGGGAAAGCTCAACTGCGTGGGTTCCTCGGTGAAGCCGCCTCGGGAGCCAGCCCGAGGATTGTTCCGTTGCCCGACACTCAACGTCCGTCCCACACCGGCTCATGAACTCTCTCGAAGTTAAATTTATTCTCGAAGCCTGTCGTGCCGGAGATTTGGATCCGGACGACCCGAAGATCGCCGAAGCCATTCGAGCGATGGACGCCGACCCAGCGCTGGGTGAGTGGTGGGCTGCGAACCAGGAATTGGATCGCGCTGTCGTTCGCAAGCTCATGGCCGTGCCGGTTCCAGAAGGACTCGCCGAGCGCATCCATGCCGGGCGGCAAGCGACTGCCGCCGGAGGAAGCTTGAATCGTCGGCAGTGGCTGGCGCTCGCCGCCGGAGTGACGGTGCTCGGCGGCCTGGGCTCGCTGTGGCTGTTGCGCCCACGCCAGGGTGAACTCGCTGCCTTTCGCCGCGACATGGCGGACTTCATCGACCGTAAATGGGATCACACCTTTGACCTGGAGGAAAGTGACGTTGCCTCCATTCAATCTTGGCTCAAACAAGAGGGCATCCAGACGCAAGTCGAAGTGCCGGCGAACCTGGCTTCCAGCAGGACGCTGGGCTGCAAGACGCTAAAATGGCTGGGCAATCGTGTGACGCTCATTTGCTTCTCGCCGCGCGGCGCCGGCACGCTGGTCCACCTCCTGATCATTGATAGCGGAGCGATTCGTTCCGTGCCGGGTGGACAGCCGGAGTTCGCGCAGTTCGTGAATTGGAACAGCGCGGCGTGGTCGAGTGGCGCGAAGACTTATCTGGCCATGACGACGGCGGATGCCACGAAGCTGCAGCAGTGTTTGTAGGAGGCGGCATCTGCAATTGCGCAGAACGGACATTGCCGCAGGAGGGCGCTCCAAAGCCCTGCGTCCATGATTCAGCCTGGCGTGCTACGGAATCCCTGGACCCTTCCAAGCGATTGCATCAACGCTAAACCCTCAAGAAGAATTTCCGGCGATACATCCACAATAGGATCAGCCACAGCGCCAGCAGCACGGCGGCACCTTGAAACATCGGGGCGAAGGTTTCGCAGACAAGCTTGAGGGCTTTCGGACCGATGAAACGAGGAGGGAACGACCAGCGCTTCCATTCACTTGCATCGGCGGTGGGAGGTGCAAAAAAAAGAGGCCGGGAATTTCTTCCCGGCCTCTGTGTTTGATTCAGGCAAAACTGGCGCTTCTGAGCCGCCAGTCAGCGTGGATTACTTCTTCAATCGGTAGAACTTCTGTCCCGCTCCGGCTCCGGTAATGGTGACGGTGTTCATGCCGCCGGAAACGCTCGGCGCGATGCCGACAGGCGTCCAGACGGTGGTAGCCGGGGTCAGCAGCGCCGAAGCCTGCTCCAGCGCGAAGCCAGTGGAAACCGCCGGCCACGAGATGACTGCTGTGTTGCCAGTGAGGGTAATGGTCTGCTTCGGCGCAACGATCAGCGTTGCTTCCGAACTGGTGGCTTCCGCGCCCGGTGAACGGACGATGCAGCGGAAGATCGCGCCACTGTCAGACGGCGTTGGCAGCAGGGAGTAGGACGACGAGGTGGCTCGGGGGATGTCGAAGAAACCGGCTCCGTTGTTCCGCTGCCATTGGTAGGCGACCGGTGTGGGAGCGGAATTGAGCGTCGCTTCCGCCAGGGTGGTGAAGGTGACGGTGCCGTCCGCGTAGTTGCTTTCCAGCGCGGGCGAGAACTCGACGCTGTTGATCTCCCAACTGGGCTGGAAAGGTCCTTTAGTGTTGGTGTCACCGGCATAGACAAACCTCAACTGAACAGTATCCCCGGCGTTGAGAGTGCCCAAGCCAGCCACGCTAGTTACGTAGCCGGGATCTTGATGATTGGGTGAGTCCAACACCCATGCCTCTTGTCCGGTGAGGACGGAGTTGCCCGCAACGACAACGCCATTGTACCCGCCGGCGCTGAAGGCCGAGTTGGGCACTGTGGTGAAGGCGCCACCATTGACGCTGATCTGCAGTCCGCAACCGTCCCAGTTGGCAGTCTCAAGACTCCAGCGGTGAATGAGGCTGACATTGAGCACTCCGCTCTGGACCACGCTCAGTGAAGGGCTGAGCAGGAAGGTGGTGTTTGCCACACCATTTTCCGCATCCAACTGGTTCACCTGCCAGCTACCTGCCCCGGCGTTATATGCCCACGGCGTGCCCATGAAGGCATTCGGCGTACTGACCGTGAACCCGGCGCCGCTGCTGTTGAAGTCCACCAGTCCGACCGCCTGTGCAGGAGTGGACTTGGCGGCAACCTGACTGGTTGGATTCTGGGTGATGGTGATGTTCGGATTGGCAGAAGGACTGAGGTAGGTGCCGAGCGACGTAGCTGGAATCGGCGTCAGGTTGTTCGGATCAATCGGGTCCGTATCCAGTTTGGCTGCCACCTGACAGTAGTCACCACCTCCACCTTCTTTATAGAGAGCCTGAATGTGGTAGGCAGTGCCTGCGACCAGTGCCGCGGGTGCTGTCGCATGGCCGGAGAAGGTTCCGCAGCAGCCGCTTTCTGACTGGACTAGCACCAAGCCGGCCCCGTCATTGAAATCCATCCACAGTTCCGAGGCATCATCGCTGCGGAGGTAGAAGATCCAGTTGCCAGAGGTCGGCGGAATGAAAACGCCGTCGAGCCGACCACCATATTGCTCATGCGAATCGTTCGGGTAGGCCTCCCTTGTGTCGAATGACCGGATGTAGAAGGTTTCTCTTGGATTGTAAGGGAATGAAGGGCTGCTCTTCAGCTTCGCGACCTCGACTCCACTCTCGGGAGTATTATACGTCTCGAAAGTGAGGACTCCAGGAACCACTTTCAACGTCCGGAAGGTGGCGGTGGTGCCGTCGGCAATGGTGAGTCCGACGAGGTCGGTTGGTGATTTCACGGCCAAAGTGTAGATGGTGTCTTCCTGAAGCTTTTCATTCAAACCGAGAACCACCGTCTTGCCATCGGACAAGAAGGTGACCGAGGCGATTCCGGGGAGGTTCGGTCCGCCGACGACCTCGTAGCCAAAGGGATCCACGGCGCTTCCTTCTGTGATCACCTCGTCGAATCGGAGAATGACGCTGACGAAACTGACGTCCGCACTGGCACTGACCACGACGGGAGGCTCGACGTCAGCGACATAAGTAACGTTGGCTTCGCGGCTGGTGATGGAGCCGAATTCGTTGTTGAGGGTGACCTTGTAGAGGCCAGCCGTGTCCGATTGCATGTTGGCGATCGTGTAGCTGGAGGTCGTTGCTCCATCAATGGCGGCGCCATCCTTGTACCATTGATACGTCGGCCTGGGTGAGCCGTCACCGATTACCGACAGAGTGGTGGAACGATTCTGGATGACTGCCCGGTCGGCTGGTTCGCTGGAGATGGAGGGCGCAAAGGGAATCACCGCACGGAGTGCAGTGGCGAAGGCGACATCGGAACTGCCCGGGCTGCTCTGGTGGACTTCCACGGCAAGTATGTTCTCACCGGTAACCAGCGAAATGGCGCTGTACTCCAGTGGTTCAGGAATGCCTTCAGCATTCTGATTGCCGGCAGCATCACCCCAAGCAGGCGGTGGGTCGCCGGCATTTCCGATCCTGGCCCGGAACACCTCAACACCATTGAGATAAACAACAGCCCCGTCATCGAGGTAGTTGGTGCCGCGCAGGATCACGCCAGCCGGTGGGTAGGGCCAGTTGAACTTGGTGATGAAATAGAAAGTAACGCGGGATGCGGTGCCATTAATGAGGCGATTCAGTGGCGTGGCAAACCCGACAACCCCGCCTCGGAACGGATCGTTCGGCTCGTTATAGACCGCCGAGGTGTCATTGCCGAACAAGCCCTTGCCGTTGGCTTTCCATTCGTTCTCGCCGGTGCCGAAAACGGGGACAAAGCCCGGTTCCTTCCAGGCGGTGCCAGGATTGTTGGCGGCGGTGGAGCTATCATTGTAGCTCCATGTCGTGTTGGTGTAGGAGACGACCTGGATGTCTTGCGCCGACGCGTGGGAAGCGATGGAAGCAATGCCAGCGGCGACAAGGAGGAGGAGTTGTTTTAGATATGAACGACGCATACTGATTACTTTCTGGTTTAGCAATCCATCCAAGACGTAATTCTCATCTGAAGAGAATACAGGCTCGTGACAACGAGACTGTTTGAATCGGAGTGACTGGGTTGATTGACTTTTATAGAACCACACAGAGAGGGCGAAAGCAATCTCCATTTCGAGGCGTGGCGTGATCGCGAAAGAGTTTTCGGGATGGCCATTCCAAGCGCGTGACACGCGCATTCCAACGAAACCTGAATCCCGGTTAGACCCTTAAAAACAACTTCCGCCGGTACATCCAGAATAGAATCAACCACAGGGCCAGCAGCACGGCGGCGCCTTGGAACATCGGGGCGAAGGTTTCGCCGAAGAGTTGGAAGGCGTTGGGGCCGAGATGCGTTTTGAGCGAGCTGGCGATGAAGCCGTCCCACAGGTGCGCGATGCAGTAGGCCGCGATGGAGTTCATGCCGATGACCACGAGCGGGAACGACCAGCCCTTCCATCCACGCGCATCGACGACGGCATAGAAGCCCGCCATGAACAGGAAACACAGACCGCCGCTGAAGAGCGCCCACGTCGGCGTCCAGATGCGTTTCACGATCGGGCAGACGCCGAGCAAGTGCAGCGCGGTAGCGAGCGTGAGGCACACGGCGGAGGCGAGCAGCAGGCGCTTGAGCTTGGTCTTGTGCGGCAGGTCGCCTTTGAGCCAGCCACCGGCGATCAGACCGAGCAGCATGGTGCCGAGCGTGGGGATGAAGCTGAGCGTGAGGTAGCCGCCGCCGTTCGCGATGAACTCTTTCGCGCGCGGGAAGAGGTTGAGGAACCATTGGTCGAACGCCGCGCCGAGGTTGCCGTTCTTGTTCCAGTGCGCCGCGAAGCCGCTGGCGTGATGCGCCCAGTCCGGCGGCACACCGACTTTCGCATAGTCGAAGTCCGGCCCGGCCACGGGATACAGCGCCCACGCGAGCCAGTAGCCAAAGAGCAAAACGAGGAGCGCGCCGAATTGCACACGCGGCTTGCTGAGGCCGAGCACGAAGAGGAACGGGTAGCCGAGGCCGATCTGCGTGAGCGTGTCTTCAAAGGTCCAGTTCGATTGGGGACGTCCGACGGAGCGCAGGAACACGCCGAGCAGGATCAGAATCAGCGAGCGCCAGAGCGCGTGACCGGTCATGGCGAAGGCGGATTGTCCTTTCGCCGCGCGGCTGGCGATGGAGAACGGCAGCGCCACACCGACGAGGAACGAGAACGACGGTTGAATCATGTCGTGCAGCGAGCAGCCGACCCAATCGACATGACTGGTGTTAAAATCCAGGAAGCGCCAGAACGCGCTGTTGGGATAGGCAGCGGCCACGCGCCCGAAGTGCAGCACCTCGGCCATCATCAGGAACATGACGAAGCCGCGATAGGCGTCCATCGAAGTAAGGCGGGGGGGTGCGGCGGACGCAGGAGTTTTCATCAGGAGGCTTTGGTTTTGCGAGCGACGCGTTTGGCGAAACTTTCCACGCGGATGACACCGCGCTTGTGCAGGCCGCGAGCGATGACTTCGTGTTCATCCCGCGCTTCGACATGGAACGTAACGCTCGTGCCTTCGGAGGCGATGACCCGGGCGAGGCAGGTGACGTTCGCGCCGAGCGGAGTGGGAGCGAGATGGCGGATTTCAATCTCCGCGCCGACGGTGCGTTCATTGGCGTCGAGATACGGATAGAGCGCCTCACGCGCGGTGCGTTCGAGCAGGCCGATGAGCCGGGGGGTGCTGAGCACGGCGGGCATGCCGTCCGTGGCGAAGTCGATGACATGCTCCTGCGCGACGGTGAACTTCAGCTCGCCGGTGGTGCCGACTCTCGGACGGGATTTCATCGCGCGGATTTGAGCAGCAGCGCGCGCAGAGGACAAACAGGAAAATCGCTGCCTGCCAGCGAAGTGTTGCCAAACCAACCGCCTCTTCACCAGAATCCACCCGTGTTCTCACTTGTTGCACGTCGATTCCGAGCGATTACTTTCTCGCTGCCCACGCTCTGCCTGATGCTCGGATTAGGCCACAGCGCAACGGCTCAATCCCCACCGGCCATCGAGCTGAAGGCGGCCACGTTCAACCTGCGCTACGCAAGCGACAAGTCGCCGAATTCCTGGCCGGAACGCCGTCCTGTCGTGAGAGCGTGCTTCAAGAAAATGGCCGCAGACGTCATCGGCACGCAGGAAGGCGTTTACTCACAGCTCAGGGACATCGCCGTCGATCTGCCGGACTACAACTGGATCGGCACAGGTCGGGATGGCGGCAGCCGCGGCGAGTTCATGGCCATCTTCTACCGCAAGTCGCGGCTGGAACCGATGGAGTTCGATCACTTCTGGCTCTCCGATACGCCAAACGTCATCGCTTCGACGAACTGGGGCAACACGAACCGCCGCATGACGACGTGGGTGCGTTTTCGCGAACGGAAGACCGGGCACGAATTCATCGTGCTCAACACGCACCTCGACCATGCGGTGGTCGGCGCTCGGGAGAAAGGCGCGGCGTTGATTCGCCAGCGCGTGGAGCAGATGACGAACAACCTTCCCGTGCTGTTGCTCGGCGATTTCAATGCGGACCCCGTCAAGGAGAAGGCTTACCGCACGTTTGTAGAAGACGGCTTTTTCACCGACGCATGGCTGGCCGCGCCCGTGCGCAAGAACGACGGCATCGAGACGTTTCACGATTTCAAAGGGCCACGGAAAGGGCCGTATCGCATCGACTGGATTCTCACCCGCGGGCCGTGGGAGCCGACAGAAGCAGAGGTGTTCGTCTTTTCGCGCGGAAAACAATTCCCCAGCGATCATCATCCGGTCACGGCCAGGCTGCGGTTGCGCTGAGAGCCGCGTCGTGATTGCACTGGCGGCGGACCAATTGTAGAATCCTCCCGTGTCGGACATCACCCTCTTGCTGGATTCAGTGGCCCACGGCGACGCGCGGGCAGCGGAGGATTTGCTGCCCATCGTTTACAGCGAGCTGCGGCGGCTGGCGGCGCACAAGATGGCGGGGGAATCAGCCGGACACACCTTGCAAGCCACGGCGCTGGTCCATGAAGCCTGGATGCGGCTGGTCGGCTCGGACCAGAAGCAGTGGCAGAATCGCTCGCACTTCTTCGCGGCGGCGGCGGAGGCGATGCGGAGGATTCTCGTGGAACACGCCCGGCGCAAGCAGAGCCTCAAACGCGGCGGCGGCATCGGCCATGATGAGCTGGATGAATCCGCCATCGTTCTCACCGCGCCGCCGGATGAACTGCTGGCAGTGAACGACGCCCTCGATCAGCTCGCGAAGGAGGACGCCGCCGCCGCCGAACTGGTCAAACTCCGTTACTTCATCGGCATGACGATGGAGGAAGCCGCCACCGCCATGGGGATGGCCAAGCGCACGGCGGAGAATCTTTGGACTTACGCCCGGGTCTGGCTGCACCGCGAGATTAACAAGGACCGACGGTAGGCTG
>CAMCCU010000115.1 GCA_945872975.1 Pedosphaera parvula Ellin514 | reverse complement strand
CCAGCGTGGTGTCGATGAGGGGGCTGAGGTAGCCGGGTTGAGAGTTGGGGAGTTGAGAATCGGGGGGGATGATGATGGGGTTCGCGCAGGTGTCGTTGGCGGGGGCTTCGGGCTGGCTGACGCGGAGCTGGAGTTCGAGGACTTCGTTGGTGGCGGTGTCGGGCGAGGAGAGGCGCCCGACCCAGACGACGATGTAGTAGGTGGTGCCGCTGGTGAGGTTGGTGCTGATGCTGGCGCGCAGGGTGCCGGAGTCTTCGTTGAAACTGTAGATGGAGAACGGCCCGCAATCCGTGGGCGACGTGTACATGACCATCGTCGTGTCCTTGAACGTCGTGTCCGTGTCCGGGCCGGACGAAACGGTGTAGAGGCCGGTGGTGACGGGCGTGAACTTATACCAGACGCTGCGGGTGATGTTGGTGTCGAATCCGGGCGTATTCGGCAGCGGAGGTTCGCTTGCGTTCGGGGCGAGCGGCGTCGCATCGGTGATATCGCGTTGCTCGGTCGTTACGACGAACGGGGTCGCGCCGGTGGCCGGGATGACGATCGCGCCGTTGCAATTGTCGTTCGGAGGGGCGACCGCAGCCATCGCCTGGAAGCTCAGGAGGAGGAGGCAGCAGGTGAGCAGGTGGAGCAGGGGGGCAGGTGGGAAAGTGGGAAAGTGGGAAAGTGAGGGAGTGGGAGAGTGGGAAGAGCGAGGCTCACTTTCCCACCTGCTCACTTTCTCACCTGCGGTGTTGGGGGTGTTGGCCGGTGTGGCTGGGGTCGGGAGAGGTTGCATCGGGATGGGTTGGTTACGACTTTGATACATCAATTCTCGATGAACGGGTTGCTTAAGATATTTCATACACCAGCCATGAAGGTGTTGCGAGTGGAATATGGTTTCGACGGCGCGACGTGGGCTCGCGGACGCGGCTCAATGGCGGCGGACTGCAAATGGTTATTGTGCATGGGATAGTTCTCGGCATCACGACGGGTGATCTTTATTCGTCCCAGCTCCCCGGCCCACTTTCCCACCTGGAGTGTTTCCCGCAGATTCAGATGTTCCACAGATGGGAACACGCCTCTGAGGTCGCTCTGAATCGGTGGGTGGTTGATGGGGAGTGCCGGGCGGAAGCAGGCGGGGCGCAAAACGTGAAACGTAAATGCGGCGCAAGCCGTTTACGTTTCACGTTTTACGTTTTAGTCGAGACGACGGGGGACGACGGAAGCCTACTTCCCTTTGTGGGTATCCATCAGCTTCGCGAAATCCGGCGAGGAGCGCAGGGCGGCGAAACGTCCGTCGCCCATCAGGTTGCTGTAGAGATTCGCGGCCTTCGGCTCGCGCACGAGGCGCTTGGCGCTCTGGTCGAGAGCAAGGGTGAGCGCCTGGATGGATTCCGCCGTCTTGTTCTGCATGGCGCGCACGGCGGCGAGGTCATACTGGCCTTCAGGATTCTCGGGTGAGGCTTTCAAGAGCGTCGCGAGGGCTTGCTCGACTTTCCCAATCTGGCCGAGCTGCGCATAAAGGTTCGCGGCGAAGATCAGTGCCGAACCATCGGCCTTCGGGTTGGCAAGGATTCGTTCAAGAACTCCGGCAGCCTGGGCGTGGCCCTGGGTCTGCATGTAGCCATTGGCGAGTTGCATCGCGGCCTGGAGGTTGTTCGGGTCGGCCTCGAGTTGCTGCTCCAATCCGCCCAGCTGGGCCAACCCGGCGACGGGATTCGGGGGAGGCACGGATGCGCCGCCACCTTGCTGTTGCTTGATTCGCTTGAGCTCGTAGATGAGATTCTCAATCTGGCCGTTGAACGGATCGAGCTTCTGCGACGTGCTGGCGATGAGCAGGGCGTCATCGACGCGGCCGGTGGTGATGAGAAGGTTCACCCAGCGGAAGAGCGCTTCCGGGCTGTAAGGGCAGAACGCGTAGGCTTGTTTGAAGGCGAACTCCGCCTCCTTGAACATGCGCTGCTGATCCTGCGGCGTGCGCGCCGCGCCGATGCGGTAATTGTAAACGCCGGCGATGGAGCTGCGAAGTTTGGAGAAGGCTTTCTGTCCGTCACCGTCGCGGATGAATGCCCAGTCGCCCTTGAAGGTGGCGGGCTTTTCCTTGCGCACGTAGATCTGGTTGGCGAAGTCGCAGATGTTCGAAACCGTCGTGTCGTAGGTGATCCAATTGCCGATGAGGCGTGTGGAGTATTCGCTCCAGAAGGCGTGATCCCGATCCACGATCTCCTGCGAAAGCTCGGGCAGGGGATTGCGATTGATCTTCATGATGACGCCGTAGGGCGTGAGGTAGGGATACATCCATTCGAGCGGGAAGCTTTCCTCCACGTAGAACTCACGGTCCGGGTTCTTGTCGAACATGACCTTGGTGAGCAGGGCGTTGATGGCCATGACGGCGACCTGGCCTGAAACAGTGACGCGGTTGTCGACGATGCGGACGTCTTCGCCCGGCCTGATCTGGCGCGGTTCGTTCGGGAGACGACGATCGTGGTCGAGACGTTTCTGGGCGTCATCGAGGTATTCCTTGAAGCAGCGCTGCGAATCATCGTTCGACGCGCTGATCATCTCCATGTCGGGATAGATGCCGCCGAGGCTCTTCGCGATCTCCTTGGGATACGCTTCTTCGAGAAGGAGTCGGTTGAGCCGGATGCGCGTGTGGCTCTGCGGATTCTCCTTGATGAAGCGCTGGGTGCGGTCGGAAACCTTCACGCTGGCGAAGCGCGCGGGCTCATAGAGCAGGCCGGCTTCGAGGAGCGCGTTGAGATCCTTTGCGAGCGACGAGGCCACGGAACGTTCCTTGCCACCGAGAGCGGAGAGCGTTCCCGGACTGAGCTTTTGAGCGATGTATTTCGAAAGTGGATCAGCTCCGGCCTTCAGCTTTGCACCGAGCCCGGCGAGATCGGTAAAATGATCCGCCTCGAAGAAGGACGATCCCGCTCGGCGGTTCTTCTCAATCCGATCGCCGAGCCCGAGGAAGAAGCTGTCCACGGGCTTCATCATCCGCGCGACAATATTGGTCTCGATGCCGGCCTCGATCTCTTTCGGGCCGCGGGCGAGGTCAGTGAAGAACGGCGGATCGATCTGCGCGCTGCGGTTGTAGTGGGCGCGGATGTATTGGAGATACGTGCCGTCGGCGAGGGCGTTCTGTGTGATAAGGATGACGTCGCGCCGGTCGAAGCCCGGGTCCATGACGTTCCGCTTGCTCGGCGGGATGATGCTTTCGCAGAAAATCATGTAGGTGGGGTTGAAGCGGCCGGGGTCCGTGCCGCCGTAGAGTACGGTGTCGCGCTCCATCTCGGGATAGACGAACTTCGCGTGGGCGGGATCTTTCAGCAGTTCCGCCCGGCGCTTGTCGTCGTAGCTGAGTTGTTTGGTGACAGGATCTTTGAACGGCGGACGGAACATGTCGTGGCCGAACCAGTAGCCGAAGTAGTGACCGCGCTGCTCGTTTTCCTCCCAGTGCGACATGGCGGAGCGGAACGGCATGATGGCAAAGATCACGAGCAGCGGAATCATCGGTGCCTTCGTGCGATTGAGGAAGAGGATGAGCGTGGCGGCGGCGGCGAGCGCGAGGCTGAAGATTGAGATGAAGCGGACGATGGGCGAGTAGGTCGGGGCGAGGTCGAAGAGCTGTGAGTTGTAGTTGATGGGGCCGCCCTCATTTTGATAGGTGACCAACACGATGAAGAGCGCCAGCACCGTCGCGCCGAGAGATCCGTAGAGGACGTAGTTGCGCCAGCGTTCGTATTGGGTGGAGAGATACGCGCCGATGAGCGTGAGGCCGTAGCCGGTGCCCATCGCGATCATGAAGTGCGAGGCAGTGAAGAAGACGCGGTTGAGGTCGCGCGCCTGGCGGTCCGGAGCCGGGTTGAGCAGGACGAGAAGGAAGAGGCTCAGGGTGATGTAAATGGAGAACAGTCCAAGCATCCAGGCGCGCTCGCGCTTCTGCATTTTGAAGAAGAAGAGGAAGGGAACGAAGGCGATGAGCACATAGACGAGGTTGAACTCTTCCAATGCACCGCCGATGTACATGCCCATCTGCTCGATGTAGCGCGAGGCTTCGGTGGTGGGATGAATGCGCTCGTATTGTCCGCGCGTGAAGGCGTGGATGAAGCCCGCGACGGTGCGGGGATAGCCCCAGTTCAGCGGCGGATTGCTCATGGAGGCGAGCGCCATGTAGATGTAGAAGCCCACGCCAAAAGCCCAGGCCCAACCGCCCATGAACGTTGCCAGCCATTCAGTGCCGAGCTTCCAGGTAGACTTCGACAAGTAGAACAACCCGGCGAGAACGCAGAGCGTGAAGAGCACAAACATCACGAACAAGCCGGTGTTGTTTTCAAACCGCGTGCTGTAGTTCGTCACCGAGAGCAGGATGAGCGTGAGGCAGCCCATCGAGGCGACGAGCAATCCGTCGCGCAGAAGTTCCGAGGCGCGGACCTTGGTCTTCACCAGCAGAACGAGGTAGGTGACGAGCGAGCCAAAGCCGACGAGATGGAAGATGGCTTTGAGCGGGCCGTTCTCCTCCAGCATCGAGCTCTTGGCCATGAGGCCACCGAGGTAGAACACCACATTCCACATCCAGAAATTGCGTCCCATCTTCGGCGAGACTGCGGTGACGGCGACCTCGATGCCGAGCGCGATGACGAGCAGGGATTGGTGGTTGTTGAAACAGATGCCGAACCAGAACAGCGCCCAGTAAAGGTAGCGACGCTGATGCGGCGCGTAGATCCAGCGCATCAAGCAGGCCATCACTCCGGTCATGGAGAGCACGCTCAGGGTGTACACCTCGACGATGACGGCCTGGCTCCACATGAATCCGTTGAAGCCGATCAACATGCCCGCAACGAAACCCGAGACGATGCAAAGTGCATTCTCCAACTTGCGGTCGATGTTCTTCAGGTCGTTGATCCCCTCGATGAACATGCTGCTGCCGCGCGAAACCATCAGCGCGACCAGACCGCACGAAAGCGCTCCGGCGACGGCGGATGAGAGCGCGACGCGATACGCGATGTTCGAAATCGGAAGCAACGTGAAGAGCCAGGAGTAGATCGTCCAGACCGGGTAGCCGGGCGGATGCGGCACGCCGGCGTAATACGAACCGACCGCGAGCTCGCCGCAGTCTTCCAGCGTCAAGTCCGGCGCGAGCGTCCACCAGTAGCCGAGGAAGACGAGGAGCGTGGTGACGCTGAACGTCCACCAGTCGATGCCGCGAAAGAGCGGCGGCACATGGATGGGCGGCGCGGCGGGCGCGGCGGGAGTTTTGGATTCGCCGGTCTTGGCGGGCGCGGACGGCGTCGGTTTTTGAGGATTCATGCTCATCTCAGTTCAGCTTGGGTAATCGGGGTAAAGGGGCGTCGGGTTAACGGTAAAAGAAGAGGGCTGGCAACGAGTGGCCACTTACTGAGCCTCGAACTTTCCCGTCCCGTCTTCTACTGCATCACGCTGTTGGTTTGGGCCATGGGAGGCGTTGTTCTCAGTGAATGGCTGTCGTTTGTCCATTCAAAAGTGCTGCGCAACGCGTTGTTGTCGCTGTGCCGCACCGAGGCGTAATAAGTCGAGTAGTCCGGCTGCGTCAGCGCGGCGTGAGCCAGCGCGCTGGGATAATTATCGCCATCCAGAGGGTGGAACGCGCCGTTGCTCCCGGAGATGAAGAGGCCGAAGACGAACACCGCCATGGCCGGTGCCAGCCAGTGCCAGGCGGAAGGTTCACGGGTCCGCGCCACCACCGCAGCTCCGCTGGTGTTGGCGGGCAGCGGTGGGTCGAACAGACGCGCCTTAACGCTCGGCGACGGTGCGCGCGGCGTCCAGGAACGCAGTTGGTTCTCCAGAGGATTCAAGTGATTCATAATCTTGTTCGTTCAGGCAGGCTCGAAGTTTCTGCAACCCGTAGCGGTAACGACCGGCCACGGTGTTCGGCGAGAGTTCGAGCAGTTCGCCAATGTTCTCAAAAGTGTAATCGTTCCAAATTTTCAGCACGATGACCTCGCGCTGTTCTGCCGGCAGCCGGGCCAGGCAACGCATCGCGGCGCGTTCCTGGGGCGATTCGCCGTTCGTGCGCTCGAACCACCGGTGCGATTCCAGTTCACGCGTCAGCCGCCGCCACAGGCTGCGCTTGTGGTTCAGCGCCTTGTTCCGAAAGCTGCGCAGGCAATAGTGCAGCGGCTCCTCGGGCGCGTCGTCCTTCTGCATCAGGGCGATGAACGTCTCTTGCAGCACGTCCTCGGACTCGCTGTGGCTCAAGCCCAGCGCCCGGCCGTAGAGCAGAATCTGCGGCGCGCTCGTTTCGTAAAGGCTCTGGCACCAGTGTGACATTCGCTAGACGGTGTCGGGCGATGGAGGCGGAAGGTTAAGATCAATATCCCCTGCAAACTGGCGCAGGCTTCGAATCTTAATCTTCATCATGCTGTCGGTCATTTCACTGTTTCTAACCGGATAGACACCACGTCGTCGGGATTTGTATAAACTTTCTTTGGACCCCTATGGAAGGGCGAAGACGGGGTTGAGTTATCGTTTCGCGGACCGTCCAGCCACGGTTCGGGTGCCACCGCTCGATGGACGGCCTTTCGCCTTGTCTGGATACTGTCACCTGACCATGCTGGCGCTACCGTGAATCGACCATTCCCCATCGGTCAGTGCCGCGCTCAGGCGACTGAGATTCACCACGGAATTCGTTTCGGTTGTTCGGTGGTGCTGTTGGCGCTGGCCTTCAATTCCACCGCAGGGCAACCGTCATCCTCTCCCCTGGCTGCACCAGTCAAGTCGGTCGTGAACCAGTATTGCGTCAGTTGCCATGACGCGGAGGTGAAGAAAGGGGCGCTGGATTTGGAGCGCATCACCCAAGACGATCTCCTCCAACATTCTGACGAGTGGGAGCGTGTCATCCGCAAAATGCGCGCGCGCCAGATGCCGCCGGTTGGCAAGGAGCGGCCGAACGACAAAGTTTATGACGAGGTCGTGGGCAAGCTGTCTTCCACGCTCGACCGCGCTGCGGCGAAGAATCCCAATCCCGGGCGCACCGAAACTTTCCGCCGCCTGAATCGCACCGAATACCAGAATGCCATTCGCGATCTGCTCGCGCTCGATATCGACGCCACGGCGCTGTTGCCGAAGGACGACGCGAGTCACGGCTTCGACAACGTGACGGTGGGTGAACTCTCGCCGACCTTGTTGAACCGCTACATCTCTGCCGCCGAGAAAATCAGCCGGCTCGCGGTGGGCGCATCGTTTCGCAAGACGGGCGGCGATACGTTCCGTCTTCGCCCCGATCTCACGCAGGAGGAGCACGTCGAAGGTCTGCCGCCCGGCACGCGCGGCGGCACGCTGCTGAACTACACCTTCCCGCGCAATGGTGAGTATGAGATTCAGATTCGCCTGACGCGCGACCGCAACGAAGAGGTCGAGGGCTTGCGCGAGCCTCACGAGGTCGTGGTTCTCGTGGATCGCCGGCAGGTGAAGTCCTTCACTGTGGCACCGCCGAAGGGTGACCGGAATTTCGAGAAGGTGGATGCGCATCTGAAAGTCCGCGTGCCCGTGACCGCCGGTCCGCATCAAGTCGGTGTGACGTTTCTGAAGAATCCTTCGTCGCTCCTCGAATCGAAGCGTCAGCCGTACATCGCTCGCTACAACATGCACCGGCATCCGCGCCTCACGCCCGCCATTTACCAAGTCTCCATCAATGGCCCTTACGATTCGCAGTCACCTGGAGATTCGCCGAGCCGACGCCGGATTTTCGTGCGCTATCCGACTCCCTCTCCCCTCAACGGGGAGAGGGCCGGGGTGAGGGGTGAGAACGATCGAAATGCCCCAGCCATTCCAACCGTCTCCGGCACTGCTCACCCCTCACCCTCAATCCCTCTCCCCGTTGAGGGGAGAGGGAAGTCCGAAGTCCTCAGCGAAGATGCCTGCGCCGAGAAGATTCTCTCCACGCTCATGCGCCGCGCCTATCGCCGTCCGGTGACCAGCGTTGATCTTCAGAAGACGATGGAGTTCTATCGCCGCGCCAAGGCCGAGGACGGATTCGAGGCGGGCATCGAAGCCGCGTTGAGCTCGGTGCTCGTCAGCCCTGAATTCCTGTTCCGCATCGAACGCGATCCCGTCGGCGCCGCACCGGGGGCAGCGTATCGCCTCAGTGATCTGGCGCTGGCCTCGCGGCTCTCGTTCTTTCTCTGGAGCAGCATTCCCGATGACGAACTGCTCGCCGCTGCGGAACGTGGCGACCTTCACAAGTCCAAGGTGCTGGAGAAACAAGTGCGCCGGATGCTCGGCGGCAAGCGCGCCGAAAACTTCGCCAGCAACTTCGCCGGACAATGGCTGCACCTGCGCAATCTCGACTCCTTCACGCCCGACCTCCGGCTCTTTCCTGAGTTCGACGACAACCTCCGCCAGTCCTTCCGCCGCGAGACCGAGTTGCACTTTGAAACTCTCCTGCGCCAGGACCGCAGCGTGCTCGACCTGCTGCGCGCCGACTTCACCTTCCTGAACGAACGCCTCGCGAAGCACTACGACATTCCCAATGTCTACGGCAGCCACTTCCGTCGCGTCCCGCTGGACAAGCGCAGCGAGCGCGGCGGCTTGCTGCGTCAAGGCAGCGTGCTCACGGTGACGTCGTACGCCACGCGCACCTCGCCCGTGATTCGCGGGAATTGGATTCTGGGAAATCTTCTCGGCACACCGCCACCACCTCCGCCCGCCAACGTGCCCAACTTGAAAGAGAACACCGTCTCCGACTCGTTGCCCATGCGCGCGCGCCTGACCGAACATCGTGCGAACGCCGCCTGCGCGAGCTGCCACAATCTCATGGACCCGATTGGCTTTGCGCTGGAGAACTTCGACGCCACCGGACGCTGGCGCACTCTGGAAGACGGCCAACCCATCGACGTGAGCGGCGGTTTGCCGGACGGCAGCACATTCGCCGGCGTGGCCGGACTCGAAGCCGGCCTGCTCAAGCATCCCGATCTCTTCGTCACCGCGCTCACCGAAAAGCTCCTTACCTTCGCGCTCGGTCGCGGCGTGGAACCATCCGACGCGCCCGCCGTCCGCAAGATTGTCCGCGACGCGCAGGCGAATGATTTCCGCTTCTCGTCCGTCATACTTGGAGTCGTCAACAGCACCCCGTTCACCATGAGGAAAGCACTATGAGTTTCATCACGAAGAAGTTCATGCCGCGACGGACCTTCCTGCGCGGAATGGGCGCGACGATGGCGTTGCCGCTCCTCGAAGCGATGGTGCCCGCCGCGACGCCGCTTGCGAAGACCGCCGCCCAGCCCGTGCGCCGGCTCGGGTTCGTCTTCATGCCGATGGGCTGCGACATCACGCGATGGACGCCGACCGGCGACAAGCTGGACCAGCTTTCGCCCATCCTCAGTTCGCTCGCGCCCGTGCGCGAACACGTCACCGCGATTTCCAATCTGGAATTGCAGAACGCCTATCCCGGCAGCCATGCGACCTCGAACGCCGCCTTCCTCAGCGCGGCCAAGGCCAAGCTCACGGAAAGCACGGACTACTATCTCGGCACCACGGTCGATCAGATCGCCGCCCAGCGTATCGGGCAGGCCACGCAGTTGCCGTCGCTGGAGCTTGCGATGGATCTGCTCCAGGTCGTGGGCCAGTGCGACAACGGCTACGCCTGCGTTTATCAGAACAACCTTTCCTGGTCGTCGCCCACCACGCCGCTGCCGGCGGAGGCTCATCCGCGCATCGTGTTTGAAAGTTTGTTCGGCGAAGGCGGCAGCATCGCGGAACGCCGCGCCGCGCTCCGCAAACGCGCGAGCCTGCTCGATTCGTTTAACGACGATCTCGCCCGGCTGCAACGCAACCTCGGTCCCGGAGATCGCTCCAAGGTCAGCCACTATCTGGAAACGGTGCGCGAAGTCGAACGCCGGATTCAGAAGGCCGAGGCGGATACGAAGGACAATCCGCTGCCGGATCTGGATCGTCCGGTCGGCGTGCCCGCCGCCTACGCGGATCACGCGCGGCTGATGTTCGATCTCCAGGTGCTGGCGCTCCAGGGCGATGTCACGCGCGTCATTACGTTCCAGCTTGCGCGCGAAACCAGCAACCGGACCTACCCTGAGATTGGCGTGTCCGATCCGCACCATCCGCTCTCGCATCACGGCAACGACCCGGAAAAGATCGCGCGCATGGCGAAGATCAATGCGTTCCATGTGTCATTGTTTGCGGAGTTCCTCGGCAAGCTGAAGGCCACGCGGGAAGGGAACGGCACCTTGCTCGACCATTCGCTCTATCTCTACGGCAGCGGCATCGGGAATCCGAACATCCACGACCACTCGAACCTGCCGATCCTCGTCGCTGGCGGCAGCGCCATCGGGATGAAGGGCGGTCGTCACCTCCAGTATGCGAAGCCGACGCCGCTGGCCAATCTCCACCTGACGATGCTCGACAAAGTCGGCGTCCACCTCGACTCCTTCGCCGACAGCAAGGGTAAGGTGGACGGGTTGTTCGAGCCGCTGGCGATTTGAGGCGATGGAAGAATTCTCTTCACCGGAGAAGATCCCGGGTATGACGTTTGGAATTCCAACGGACACCGCGCCCCGAAGGGGTATCAACATACCAGCCTGGGGCAACGCCCTAGGTTCCAGGTTTCGTAATTATTCCCCAGCCCTGAAAGGGCGGAACAATGTCCGCTCTCGTTGTTCCACCCTTGATTATTCTAACTCCAGATTGACCCAGGGCGTTGCCCTGGGCTGGCATGTCGCTGCCCCTTCGGGGCGTCGGATGGGGCGTTCGATGACGCTGCGTTTGCCGATGGCGTAATTCCCATGTCGCAATCCCTCGTCAAAAATCTGGTGCATCTTGTTTACAGCACAAAGCACCGCGAGCCTTGGATTCCCAAGGAACATCGGGACGCCTTGTTCGCCTATCAGGCTGGCATCTTCAAAGAATGGGAAAGTCCAGCGCTCGTGATTGGTGGGGTTGAGGATCACGTCCACGCGCTCTTCTGTTTGTCGAAGAATCATCCGTTGAAGAAGATCGTCGAGGAGGTGAAGAAAGGGAGTTCGAAGTGGATGAAGTCTGATGGACCATGCATCGCTCAATTCAGTTGGCAGGCTGGATACGCGGGTTTTTCAGTGAGCCAGTCCATCGTCGATGCAGTGCAGCGATACATCGAAGGCCAGGAGGGGCATCATCAGAAGATGAGCTTTCAGGATGAATTGCGCGCGTTGTTCAAACGGCATGAGATCGAATTTGATGAACGCTATGTGTGGGATTGAAATGGAAGACGACTGGCACGCAACGGCGGGCGGGAAGGTTCCGCGTGGTGTCCAGCCGAGTTGCGCCCCAAAGGGGCCAAACATACCAGCCTGGGGCAACGCCCCAAGTGCAAGGGTTAATGATTTTCCAGCCCTGAAACGGCGGGACATTCGGCGAATCGATCGTTCCGCCCTTTCAGGGCTTGGTCATTCCATCTGCGCATTGACCCAGGGCGTTGCCCCGGGCTGTCATGTCGCTGCCCCTTCGGGGCGTCTGATGTCGCGGTTGTTAGTAGGTGTTACGTTGCTGGCCGTCCTGCTGTTTGCTTTTCTTCCGAACACTGTTGCCGCCAATTCACCTCTCGCCGACGCCGCCGAGAAATCAGACCGCGCCACCCTCCGCTCACTTCTCAAACGGCACGCCGACGTGAATGCGCCGCAGGCCGATGGCATGACGGCGTTGCACTGGGCGGCGTATCGCGATGATCTCGAAACGGCAAAGCTGCTGGTCTCGGCGAACGCCAACGCGACGAACCGTTATGGCGTCACGCCGCTCTCGCTCGCCTGCCAGAACGGGAGCACGGCGATGGTCGAGCTGCTCCTCGCGCAAGGCGCAGACGCGAACACCACGCTGCGCGGCGGCGAAACGGTCCTGATGACTGCCGCGCGCACGGGCAAGCCCGGCCCGGTGGCCGCGCTCCTGTCGCGCGGTGCCAAGGTGGAGGCGAAGGAACGGCGCGGGCAGACCGCGTTGATGTGGACGGCGGCGGATGGCCATGCGGCCGTGGTGGAATTGCTGCTCAAGGCGGGCGCGGACTTTCGTGCGGCGCTGCCGGACTCAGGATTCACGCCCTTGTTCTTCGCCGCTCGCGATGGACGTGCGGATGTTGTCCGAGTGCTGCTGAACGCCGGCGCGGACGTGAACGCGACGATGGAGCCGAAGAAGCCGACCGGCAAAGGTCCGAGGAAAGGAACGGGCGCGCTGCTTCTCGCGGTTGAGAACGGTCACTTCGAGCTGGCGCTCGACTTGATCAAGGCGGGCGCGGACCCGAACGACCAGCGTTCAGGCTATGCCGCGTTGCACGCGATGTCCTGGGTGCGCAAACCACAGCGCGGCGAAGACGACGGCGATCCGGCTCCGCTCGGCTCCGGGCATTTGAGCAGCATCCAATTCATCCGCAAGCTGGTGGAGCACGGCGCGGACGTGAACTCGCCGTTGAAGAGCGGCAAGGGCGGGGCGGGCTTGTTTAGCAAGGCGGGCGCGACGCCGTTCCTGATGGCCGCCTCCACTGCGGACGCCGTTTTTATGCGGCTGCTCATCGAGCTGGGCGCGAATCCGCTGCTGGTTAATGCCGAGGACTGCACGCCGCTGATGGTCGCGTGCGG
>CAMCCU010000114.1 GCA_945872975.1 Pedosphaera parvula Ellin514 | reverse complement strand
CCTCCCACCGGCGCGGTTTCCGTGGCATGGGCCGCCAACCCTGGCATCAGCGACATCGATGGCTTGCCGACTCCGTTTGTCGCTGGCGGTTCGTGGACTTATACGGTGAACCCCAATTTGATTGCTGCTGCCGTGGTTATTTCTGAGTTCATGGCCGACAACCAGAATGGCATCAGCGATGAAGATGGCAGCCGCTCAGATTGGATTGAGCTCTACAATCCCGGGTTGGTGGATGTGGGTTTGGATGGATGGTTCCTCTCCGATACTTCCACGAACCTGGCCAAATGGCGCCTCCCGAACTTCATCCTCGGTGCCAATAAATATCTCCGCATCTGGGCTTCCGAGAAGGATCGTCGCAACCCTGGCGCGCCCCTCCATACCAACTTCAAGTTGAGCAAGAATGCCGGCAGCTTCCTGTCGCTCTCCGGTCCGGCGACAAACCTTGTTTCCTCCTTCGCGGATGCCACTTATCCGGCGCAGTTGGCCAATGTTTCGTTCGGACGTGATCGTGTGGATCCCAACCTCGTTGGCTACTTCCTTGTGCCGACGCCGGGCGCTCAGAATTCGACGAGCGGCACTGGATTCGCCGCCGCGCCGACGTTGTCGCAGGGGAGCGGCGTATACACCAACGCTTCCTTGAGCGTGGTGATCACCGTGCCTCCCGGAACTACGGTGCGTTACACCACCGACGGCACGGCCCCGACGAACACGTCCGCCGCCTACTCGGCTCCGCTCAACTTGGTGAATAACACCACCCTCAAGGTGCGGGCCTTCCCGACCGCGCCGGGCGTGTTCCCCAGCGAAGTCTTGGTGCGCAACTTCATCTTCCTCGATGCGAGCACGAAGGATTTTAATTCCAACCTCCCCATCCTCATCATGAGCACCGACGGGCGCGCCATGGTGGAGAGCGTCTCCGCCGGTTTCCCACGCACCAAGGGAACTTTTGCCGTCTTCGATACCTACCGCGGACGCAGTGCCTTTTCGCGCAAGCCGGAGTTCATCGGGGCTGCGGAATTTGAGATTTTCGGCCAGACGTCTGCCGGTTTCGCCAAGAAGCCCTATAACATTGAAATCCAGGACGCCCTCGGCAACGACCAGAAGGAATCCATCCTCGGGATGCCCTCCGAGGCGGATTGGAAGCTTCGCAATCCCTACGCGGACAAGTGCCTCATGAACGACTTCCTTGCCTACGAGATGTTCGAGCAGATGGGCAATTATTCCTGTCGCCGTAAGTTCGTCGAAGTGTTCGTTGATACCGGGGTCGGCCGGCTTTCCTACCCGGGCGATTACATCGGCGTCGAAGTCTTCCTTGAGAAAATTGAACGTGGGAATGACCGCGTGGACATCGCGGAACTCACTCCCGCCCATACGAACGAGCCTTCCATTACCGGTGGGTTCATCTTCAAGAAGGACAAGGACAGTGGCGGCGACGTGACCTTCTCGGCGGGTGGCAACACCATAAAGATTCACGAGCCAAAGCCCAAGGACCTGCGTTCCGTCAATAGTGGGGCGACTACCACGTGGCCTGGCGCGGGCTTTACTCCCAGCGCGAGCAACCAGCTTTCCTACCTCGTGAGCTACCTGAACAACTTCAACACCTCGATGAACGCGACGAACTGGACCAAGTCCGGGACGAACCACTACTCGCATTATATCGATGTGGATTCGTTTGTGGATTCGCACTGGATCGTGGAGTTCCCCAAGCAGATCGATGGCTACCGCATCAGCAACTTCTTCAGCAAAGATCGGAACGGCAAGGTGAAGAACTCGCCCATCTGGGACTGGAACCTTGCGTTTGGTAATGCGGACTATCTGGACGGCGGCCATACCAACGGCTGGTATTACACTCAACTGGGTGCGGGTGATCACATCTGGCTCCGCTCACTCGTCGGGGCGACGGCGCTTCCAAACAGCGGTGGCGATCCGGACTTCGTCCAAAAAGTCGTCGATCGCTGGGGCGTGCTCCGCACGAACGTCATGAATGGCGATCGCCTCACCAACCGCATTGATGAACTCGGCGCGCTGCTGACTGAGGCGGCGGGCCGTAACTTCACGAAGTTCAATTATCTCAATGTCTATCAATGGCCCAATCCAGGTGGGCCGCCGACGTGGGATGTGGACTACATCCAGCCCACCTATGCAGCCATCATCTCCGAGATGAAAAAGTGGACCTATGGCCGCTACGTCTGGGTGGACAACCAGTTCCCGAGGAGCCCGCAGTTGAATCTGCCGGAAGGCGACGTCATCGCAGGTGCGACCCTGATCATCACACCTCCTCCGGGCGGCACGATCTACTACACGCTCGATGGCAGCGACCCGCGCGCCATCAAGGCGAACGGTGCGGTGGCCGCCGGTGCCCTCACCTATTCCTCTCCGATTGCGCTCAACGCCAATGCCCGTGTTTTCGCCCGTGCGCGCGTTGGCACGGCGTGGAGTCCGTCGGCCATCGCCACCTACGTTGTTCAACGTCCGCAGTTCGTGATCACCGAAATCATGTATCACCCGCTGCCGCCGGCCGCTGGCAGCACGAACATCGATGAGGACTTCGAGTACATCGAGTTCCGGAACGCGGGGGCGACCCCGCTCAACGTGAACGGCTACACCCTCGGTGGTGGAGTTTCCTTCACCTTCCCGAATCGCGTTCTCGCGGCGGGCGAACGCATTCTCTTGGTGAACAATCAGGCCGCGTTTAGCGCGCGGTATCCGGGCTTGAGCGGCGCGGTGGTGGGCGAGTTTGCTGGCGTCCTTGCCAATGACGGCAACCGCCTCGTCTTGCAGGGCCGCCTCCGTGAACCCATTCTCGACTTCAGCTACGATGACAAATGGCAGCCGATCACGGATGGCTTTGGCTTCTCGCTGGTCATCATCGATGATACCGCTGCCGTCGCCACGTGGGCTAATGGGACGAGCTGGCGCGCGAGTGGCGCGCTGGGTGGCTCGCCAGGCGCGGGCGATGGCGATGCAGGCATCCCGCAGGTCGTCATCAACGAAGCTTTGACGCACAGCGATCCGGCCCCGCCGAGCGACACGATCGAGCTGCGCAACCTTTCCAACACGCCGGCGGACATCGGCCACTGGTATCTGACGGATGATTTCCGCGAGCCCAAGAAGTATCGCATCGCGGCGGGGACGACCATTCCCGCAGGCGGATACCTCACGTTCGACGAAGGTCAGTTCAACACCCCGACCAACGCGCCCACGAGCTTTGGGCTCAGTTCCTCTGGCGATGAGGTGTATCTCTTCTCCGGCAACAGCGAGGGAGAACTTACCGGCTACGTTCACGGGTTCGACTTCGGCCCGGCGCTCAACGGCGTCACCTTTGGCCGGCACGTCATCAGCACGGGCGGCGATCACTTCGTTGCTCAATCCAGCGCCACATTGGGTGGAGTCAATGCGGGTCCGAAGGTCGGCCCGATCGTGATCAGCGAGGTCATGTATCATCCGCCGGATGTGTTCGCCAACGGTGGCTTCTGGGACAACACCGAGGATGAATTCATCGAGCTGCAAAACATCAGCAACGCCGGCGTGCTCCTCTATGACCCGCTGCACCCCACCAACACCTGGCGTCTGCGTGATGCCGTGGAATTCACGTTCCCGGCTGGTGTGACCGTGCCCGCCGGTGGCTACATCCTGGTGGTGAGCTTCAACCCTGGCGATAGCGTCGCACTGGCTGCCTTCCGCAGTGCCAATGGTGTTCCGGTCAGCGTCCCGATCTACGGCCCGTGGCAGGGCAAGCTCGATAACTCGGAGGACAGCGTGGAACTCGTCCAGCCCGGCGTGCCGGACGCCGTGGGATTGCCTACGGCAGGACAGTTCCTCTACGTCCTCGCGGATAAAGTGAAATACGAGCACGTTGCCCCCTGGCCCGTTGGGCTCCCTGACGGCTTGGGCGCTTCCTTGGGTCGTATCAACACCGCCGCCTACGGGAACGACCCTGGCAACTGGCGCACGTCACCCAAGACGCCCGGCGCGCCGATGCCCTCGGGCGGCACCGCTCCCGCCATCGTCGTCCAGCCAGTGGACACCGCCGGCATCGAAGGTCAATCCGCCAGCTTCAACCTGACCGCCACCGGGTCCTCCCTTGGTTACATCTGGACCTTTAACGGCAAACCGATCTCCGGGGCATCCTCGCCCACGCTGACGTTGAACAACTTGAACTTGAACCAGGCCGGCAGCTACGCGTGCTACGTCTTCAACACGGCTGGCTCCGTGCAAAGCAGCAGCGCCCGGTTGGCCGTCCGAAGAATCCCGACCATCACCCAGCAACCCGTGGGACGCGCGGTTTACATCAAGCCGGATCCCAAGGCGGCCAACCTGCCCAACGGCACGAATGTCACCTTCACCACCGTCGCCACCAGCAGCGAGCCGCCGATCACCTACCAATGGCGCTTCAACGGCACGGACATTCCAGGAGCGACCAGCGGCTCCTACACCGTGCTGGATGTGCAACTCGATGACGAAGGCGATTACACCTGTGCCGTGTCGGACTCGACCGGGACGATTTCTAGCCAGCCCGCGCGCCTCGTGCCGTGGTTGCAGCCTGTCATCGTCCAGAAACCTGCGGACGTCATCGTGGCCGCTGGTAGCGAATTCTCCGTCGGCGTGAGCGTCACCGGAAATCCCATGCCCATCGCCTACAGCTGGCGGCGCAACCTCGGCTCCGTCGTCGTCAACACCAACGCCGGCAATTACAAGACCAACTTCATCTCGCTGAACACCGTCGCTGCGCAGTTGGGCCTGGTTAACAACATCCAGTCCTCCAACTTCGTCATGCGCCTGGTGGTCTATAACGACGCCAACACCGCGCCCGGCGTCACCACCACGTTCAACGTCACGGTGCTGGAGGATTCCGACCGGGACGGCATTCCCAACGCGATCGAGCAAAGTCTTGGAATGAACTCCAGCAACGCGGCGGACGCGGCGGGCGATCTGGATCTCGACGGCATGAACAACCGTGCCGAATACCTCGCCGGCACCGATCCGCTCAACAGCCTGAGCTACCTGAAAGTGGAACAAAGCGTGTTGCCCGGCGCCGCCGCCGTGCAATTTGCGTCCATCTCGAACCGTACTTACACCATCCAGTTCACTGACAGCCTGGGTGCCGGTAGTTGGAGCAAGCTGGCGAACATCCTGGCCCGGCCGACGAACTTCGTTCACCAGGTCGCCGACCCGTCCTGGACCACGAACCGCTTCTATCGCGTGGTCCTGCCAGCCCAGCCGTAGGCGGGCCTCCATCGTCTTGCGCAAACCGCCGCTGGCCCTGGGTCAGCGGCGGTTTCTTTTCTCAGACATCGAGCGGGAACTATCTTCCTGGGTAAAAGCAGAACGAGCCGCCCCGTTTCCGGAGCGGCTCGTTTCTATTTTCGGAAATCGAGGCTGCGTTACATGCCCATGATCTGATAGCCGGAATCGACGTAGATCACCTGGCCGGTGATCGCCGCCGCGCCGTCGCTGGCGAGGAAGGTGCCGGTGGCGCCGAGTTCTTCAGGCAGCACGTTGCGCTTGAGCGGGGAATGCGCCTCGTAGTGCTTGAGCATGTCGTTGAAGCCGGCAATGCCGCGCGCGGCCAGCGTGTTCATCGGCCCGGCGCTGATGCAGTTCACGCGAATCTTTTTCGGACCCAAATCGTAGGCGAGATAACGCGTGCTGGCCTCCAGCGACGCCTTGGCCACTCCCATGACGTTGTAATGCGGCACCACTTTCTCCGCGCCGTAATAGCTCATGGCCACGATGCTGCCGCCCTCGGTCATCAGCGGCATGGCGCCTCGGGAAAGCGCGACGAGCGAGTAGGCGCTGATGTCGTGTGCGATGCGATAGGCTTCGCGGCTGGTGTTCACGAACTCACCTTCCAGCGCTTCCTTCGGCGCGAACGCCACGGAGTGCAGGAGCAGGTGAAGCTTGCCGAACTTCTCGCCCACGGTCTTGAAGACGTTCGCGATGTCGTCGTCCTTGGTGACGTCGCATGGCATGAGCAGCGTGTCCGCGCCGAATGTGCCGGCGAGCTCCTCGACGTTCTCCTTCAGACGTTCACCCTGGTAGGTGAAGGCGAGGGTGGCGCCGGCCTTCTGCCAGGCCTGGGCGATGGCCCAGGCGATGGAGCGTTTGTTGGCGACGCCGAAGACGATTCCGATTTTTCCTGCGAGCAATGACATGGGTGCGTTGATTCGTTATTGGTTAAACCGAGTGCCCGTAGCAGTAGGGGAAACGCGCATCCGTGGCAAGGCGAACGTCAGGTTGCACTAAGGGCTTCAAACCACCGTGGCCGATCTCGTAACGTCGCGGCGTGAATCCCCAGTCGCAACGCCACGAATCGTGTCCACCGGTTCCGTCGTCGCTGCTTGCGCGCAATCCGCTGCGCTGGCTGGCCATTTTCGGGCCGGGCGCAGTCATCGCTTCGCTGACCATCGGCGTTGGTGAACTCATCTTCTCGTCGCGCGCCGGAGCGCTGTTTGGCTACCGGTTGCTGTGGTTTTTCCTGCTGGTGCTGGCGTTGAAGTGGGTGCTGGTCTTCGCCAGTGCGCGACACATCGTCCTGACGGGCGCGCATCCGTTTCAGCGTTGGATGGAACTGCCCGGCCCGCGCGGCTGGTTTCCGCTCGTCTTCTTCCTGCTGGCGGTGCCGTGCTTTCCAATCTGGGTTTGCTTCCATGCGGGAACAGTCGGGACGCTGCTCGCATCGCTGACTGGAACGGGCGCCGGGCTGAACGGCGCCGCGCATTTGTGGTGGGGCATGGCGGTGCTGGCGTGCGTGCTGGTGATGTCGGCCAGCGGCGGCTATCGGGCGCTGGAACGCGTGCAATTGTGGATCGTGGTCTTGATGCTCGCGGCCGTGGGAGTGTCCGTGTTCTTCATCCGTCCAGATTGGTTCGAGTTCTTGAAAGGATTGTTCGTTCCGCAAGCGCTGGCCTATCCAGATTGGGTGACGCCCGCCACGTTCCCTGACATCGCCGCGCGTCCCGTGTGGCTGGAAACGACCACCTACGTCGGCGTGATCGGCGGATCGAGCTACGACTATCTCGCCTATGTATCGTATCTGCGCGAGAAGCACTGGGGCCGTGCGGGCATGGAGGTGTTTCCGAAAGCTGCGATGGAGAGCACGCCTGCCGCCGAGGCGACGCGCCTGCGCGGATGGCTGCGCGCGCCATTGGTGGATTGCACGATGAGCTTCGCGGCGGTCCTGATCTTCACGGGTATCTTCGTCGTGTGCGGCGCGGTGGTGCTGGGACCGCAGCACAAGATTCCGGGCGGCTCGAACCTGCTCGCGCTCCAAGCGGAGTTCGTCGCCGCAGTGCATCCGTGGTTCCGCCACCTCTATTTCGCGGGCGCGTTCCTCGCGGTGTTCGGAACCCTCTACGGTACGATTGAAGTCGCGCCCACCATCGTCCGCGAACTGGCGCTGGCGCTCGGTCGTGGTCACGGTGAAGCGCAACAAGCCCGGTTGCGAAAGTGGGCGATCGCGTGGGTTGGACTCGGCGGATTCGCCATCCTCGTGGGCAGCCTCGTTTACCACCGGATCAGCGGTGGCGACAAACCGCCGGGGCTGATCGCCATCCTGACGCCCGCAAACTTGTTCACCGGCGTGCTCGGCTGCGGGCTGATCTGCTGGCTGAACGTCTGGACGGACCACCGGTTTCTTCCTCGCGCCTGGCAGCCATCGCGCCTGTTGACGTTCTGCAATCTCGCAGCGGGAGCCATTTTCCTGACGCTCGGGTTGCGTGGTTGCTGGGACCACAGCGGTTGGGTGGCGTTCGCGATTCTTGCCGTGACGCTGGCGCTTGGGTGGATCGCCGGGCTCTGGATGAGCGGCCGCAAAGCGAAGGATTCGGAGTGAAAGCTTGTGTCGCCGCTTGCGCTTCGGCTTTGCTCTGAACATCTCGACCGATGTTCGCGTCCCGTTTTCTCATGCTTATGATCGCCTTTCTCAAATCCACGCGATGGCTGTTCGCCTTCCTGCCGCTGCTCGCCATCGCGCAGACGCAGAAGTTCGCGTCCCAATTTCCGCTCGACTCCAAGCAGGTTCCCGCCGCCGTGAAGATGCTGGTGGACGGCAAGCCCTGGTTGGGCAGGGAGCGCGGGCCGGTCGAGGGCTTGATGGTCTTTGCGCAGGAGAAGTCCGGCGCGGTCTGGCTTGGCAGCGATCAAGGCGCGGCGCGGTTCGATCGCAAGGCGGATCATCGCTGGGATCGCTGGCAATATTTCCACGGCCGACGCTGGCTTCAGGATAACTCCGTCCAGAACATCGTCATCGAGGAAACCGGTCCGGCGCGCAAAGTATGGCTGCGGACGAAGACCGGCGTGTCGCTCGTCGAATGGCGTCCGATGACGCTCGAACAGAAGGCGAGGATGTTCGACGAACGGATCGAGGCGCGTCATGTCCGGCACGGGATGGTCGCGGATTCAAGCCTGCGCGTGGCGGGCGATCTCTCCAGCAACGTCACGACGGACAACGACAACGACGGCTTGTGGACGGCGATGTATCTCGGTGCGCAGGCGTATCGCTACGCGGTGACGAAAGATCCGGATGCTCGTGCGAAGGCGGAGCGTTCCATGCGGCTGCTGATCCGGCTCGAAGAGATCACGGGCATCCCTGGTTTTCCGGCGCGCTCGTTCGTCTCGATCAACGAGCCCAGGCCCACTGAAGGCGAGTGGCATCCCACGGCCGATGGCAAATGGCTTTGGAAAGGTGACACCAGCTCGGACGAAATCGTGGGGCATTACTACGGCTACGCGCTCTACTTCGATCTGGTGGCGAACGAAGCGGAGAAGGCGGACATCCGAAAGGTCGTCGCGCGCCTGACCGATCATCTCATCCGCAATGACTATGACCTGATCGACCTCGACGGAAAGCCGACGCGCTGGGGCGAGTGGTCCGAGCGTTTCTTCAAAACCGAGGAAGGCAAATACGAGGCTCCGCTGCGGGCGATCGAGCTGCTCTCGTTCCTCAAGACCGCGCATCACATCACCGGCGACGCGAAGTATGACGCGGCTTACCGCGATCGCATCCAGCATGGCTACGCGGCGCAGATGCGGCTCTACCGTCGTTGGCCGGGCGGCGGGGAGATCAACTTCTCCGACGACGAGCTGGCTTACCTGTCCTACGATCCTTTGTTGCGCTACGAAAAGGAATCGATGCTGCGCCGCATCTATCTCAACGGACTCCGTTTCACCTGGCGGCAGGTGCGGCCGGACATGAACCCGCTCTGGAACTACATCTCCGCCGCCAACGGCGCGCGCCACATGTGGCCAGGCATCCGGCGCGAATCATTGCAGACTCTCGAACGCATCCCCACTGACATGATCGAGTGGTCGGTGCAGAATTCCCACCGCATCGACGTGAAGCTCCTGCCGGAAAAAGATCGGCATGCCCGGACTCAGTTGACGGAGGCGCTCGCGCCGGACGAGCGACCGGTTCAGAAGTGGAACAGCAATCCGTATTACGCAGACGGCGGAAACAACGGTGGCCGTGAAGACGACGGAGCATGTTTCCTGCTGCCTTACTGGATGGGGCGTTATCATCAATGGGTGGAGTGAGCTGAACCCACGCAGTCGGATCTGGGTGGAACGGGTCACCCGCCCGCCATCCGCTGTTTGCTTCAAACACGTTCGCGCCCAGAGCGGGTGGGTTGCCTGTTTCACTCAGATTGTTTTCGCTCCGACCCAATCAGCTTAATCTCTCTTGCCGAAGAGATACCTACCTTCGACACATGACGAAGAAAATGGGCGTGAACATAATCAACGCGAAAAGAGGCAATACTGCCAGCAATGAGGCCACTATCTTCTCCAGAATCGTTCCGGCAAACACGATGCGGGGGAGACAGATAAGAGTAACGAGAGAGAACTGGATCGTAAGGAAAACAATCAGTATTGATTCGGTATGATGCCCAAACCCAGGGAGCATTGTGCTCATAAGCGAGAGGAAGTTTGCAAAGGCGGCAATCCAAAACCAGATCCTCAACTTCCTCGGAGATAGCTGTGTCATAATGAGTGCGAGGAAATATTACTCCACTGTGTTTGCTCATACAACAGGCGCAATCACTGAACAACTCGTTGTCGGTGTGATTAAAACTAAGTGAGTCCGCAAGGTGACGGTCACTGGTGGTCTGGGTGAAACGGGCCACCGGCTCGTTGTGGCGGGCGACCTGCCTGCCGCGCTGGGTGTGCCGGCCACCCATCATGTGATTCAAGCACGTCCGTCTCGAAGCTCGGCGGAAAGTTGCCGCCGAGAACGGGCGGGTCGCCCGTTCCACCCAGGCTCATCGCTTCTCCGGGAGCATTCCGCCGCGTCTCCCGTCCAACTCCCCATGAAACGCACGTTCTGGTTGTTGCTCGGCTGGCTGGTTCTGAATCTCTCCGCTTCGGCGACCGGCCTCATCATTGTTCACGAGGAAGATTTCTGGCGTCGGCCGCCGCCCGGCATCGTGCCCTCGGAGACCATTCCGCCCCGGCCACCGAGCCGCCCGGTCTGGGCCACGCTGGAGACGGTCTTCACCAAGGCGGACATCCGCATCAAGGACCAGCTCGCGACGACCATCATCGAGCAGGAGTTCTACAATCCGAACGCGCGCCAGCTCGAAGGCACGTTCCTCTTCCCGGTGCCGAAGGGCGCGCAGATCAACAAGTTCACCATGGAGATCAACGGCCGGCCGGTGGAAGCCGAGCTGCTCGCGGCGGACAAGGCGCGCGGCATTTACGAGGACATCGTGCGCCGACTCAAAGATCCCGCGCTGCTCGAATACGCCGGGCGCGATCTGTTCAAGGTCCGCATCTTTCCCATCGAGGCACACGGCCGGAAACGCATCACGCTCTCCTACTCGCAACTGCTCAAGGCGGACAGCGGGCTGGTGAACTTCATCCTTCCGCTGAACACGGACAAGTTCTCCGCGAAGCCGGTGAAGAACGTGAGCCTGAAGCTCGATCTCGAAACGAAGCGTCCGCTGAAGTCGATCTATTCGCCGAGCCACAAGGTGGAGATCAAGCGCAGCGGCGGGAACAAGGCGACGGTCGGCTACGAGGCGCGCGACGTGCAGCCGGACGCGGACTTCCAGATATTCTTCGCGCAGGAGCAGGACGACATCGGGCTGAATCTGCTGACTTACAAGACGTCGGGTGAGGACGGTTACTTCGTGCTGCTCGCCTCACCGGGTGCGGACGCGAAGAACACGAAGGTGATTCCGAAGGACGTGATGTTCGTGCTTGATACGTCGGGCTCGATGGCGGGCGCGAAGCTGGAGCAGGCGAAGAAGGCGCTGGCGTTCTGCGTGGAGAACTTGAACGACGGCGACCGCTTCGAGGTGCTGCGCTTCGCCACGGAGGTCGAGCCGCTCTTCGACAAGATGATGGAGGTCGCGAAGGAAAGCCGCGCGAAGGCGCAGACGTTCATCAAGGATTTGAAGCCACTCGGCGGCACGGCCATTGATGATGCGTTGAAGAAGGCGCTGGCGTTGCGGCCCGAGAAAGGTGACCGGCCTTACATCGTCATCTTCCTCACGGACGGACGTCCGACCGTGGGCAACACGCGGGAGGACGACATCGTGGCGAACGTCACACGCGCCAGCCAGGGCAACGTGCGCGTGTTCTGCTTCGGCATCGGCCATGACGTGAACACGCACATGCTGGACAAGATCGCGGAGGAGACGCGCGCGTTCAGCCAATACGTGCTGCCGGAGGAGGACATCGAAGTGAAGCTCTCGAGCTTCTTCAGCAAGATCAAGGAGCCGGTGCTGGCGAGCCCGAAGATTACGTTCCCGGAATCGGTGCGCGTGACGAAGCTGTATCCCTCACCCGTGCCGGATCTGTTCAAAGGCGAGCAGCTCGTGCTGGTGGGTCGTTACTCGGGGAAGGGTGATGGCGCGATTCAGATCGAAGGCACGGTGAATGGTGAGGTGAAGAAGTTCGCGTATGACGTGAAGTTCCTCGACGAAGCGAACGACCATGAGTTCATCCCGCGGCTGTGGGCCACGCGACGCGTCGGGTATCTGCTGGACGAGATTCGCCTGCGTGGGGAGAGCAAGGAAGTGAAGGAGGAAGTCGTGGAGCTCGCGCGCAAATACAGCATCGTGACGCCTTACACGGCCTTCTTGATCACGGAGGATGAAACGCGTCGTGGCGTCACGCAGAACCTGCGCACGTTGCAGATGAGCGATCCGGTTCGATTCCGTGAAGCGAAGGAGAACTACAGCTTCTTCATGAAGGACAAATCCGGCGGGCGTGCGGTGGCGAGTTCGCAATCCTACAACCGATTGAAGCAAGCCGACGCGCCGTCTCTCGCGATTCAGGAAGGAAACGTGGATGCATTCAGGGCGACGGAACCGGCGCAGACGTTGCCGTTGCGCCGCTACGCCGGTGGTGTTCCAGCTGCACCGGTTGCGGCGGGCAAGCCAGTGACGCTCGAATTCGCGGCGCAGCAATACGCGCAGCAGAGCCGGTTCGTCGCGGGCAAGACGTTCTTCCAGAATCAGGCGCAGTGGGTGGATGCGGACGCGCAGATGTTCGAGAAGGCGAACAAGGTGCGCGTGCAGTTCGCCTCGGCGGATTACTTCGAGTTGCAGAAGAAACATCCAAAGGCGCAGGCGTGGCTGGCGC